>CAZWNM010000222.1:0-5089 GCA_964635765.1 uncultured Planctomycetaceae bacterium
AAAACGCTGGAGGATTTCAAGTTCGAAGCCCAGCCGTCACTCAATCGGGTATTGGGCGGGGAACTGTTGCGCGGCGAGTACATCGACCGGCGGGAGTTGATTATTTTGGTCGGCAATCCGGGCACGGGAAAAACCCATCTGGCGACCGCACTGGGCATTGCCGCTTGCCAACAAGGGAAGCGGGTTCGCTTCTGGCGGGTCACCGAGCTGATTACGCAACTGATGGAGGTCCGTGAAGAACGCCTGTTGACGCGGATGAAGGGACAACTCGCCAAACTGGACGTCTTGATTCTTGACGAACTTGGCTACGTCCCAGCGAGCAAGCTCGGCTCCGAGTTGCTGTTCGATGTGATCAGCACGGCGTACGAGCGCACCAGCGTGATCGTGACAACTAACTTGCCGTTCGAACAATGGACGGAAGTTCTTGGCAGCGAACGTCTGACCGGCGCGGTGTTGGACCGTCTGACCCATCGCTGCCACATCCTCGAAGCGACCGGCGAAAGCTTCCGCCTCAAGGATGCACGGCGTCGCTCGACCGGCAAAAAGACCTCGGAAAACCCGACAAAACCGCCGGAAAACGACGAATCCAATCCAACAGACTAACCGTTGCAACCCGCCTGCCCTAGGGCAGGGGAGCCTGCTTTCTTTCCTTGAACCCCGGAGTTACAATAGAGTCTTCTTTCATCCCGAGCGCCACGTTTTTCAACCGTCCCGCGCCACACTTTTCAACCGGCGTTTACAAAAAATGGACACATTGCTGGCGGTCGATCAGCTTCGCCTCGGGAAACGGTGTTACCCAACTTAAACGATTGATCGGCCCTGGAGAATCAGCGGGTTAACTGGAATTCCACGCAGTGATTGGCTAACATGGGGAAATTGCTGGTCGGAGCGTATTCGAGCGGCGTCGAAATGGGAACTATCGGAGATCACAGTTTTGGAAAAAGTTCTGATACTAACGCGTGTGTTAGACCAGCGATCGGAAGCTCTCTTTAATGCTATAAGAACCGATTGTGGTGAAAGCTATTCGTGTGGTTTTTTGATAGACTCAAATCACACACAAACCGATCTGATTTCAAAGTACCGACAGGATAGCTTTCTTTTCTCGAGCTCGAAGTATAATCCCGAAGGTTTCGGGACCATTGGACAACCAATGGTCCCAGGCCATACGCACTTTCCATTGCTAAGTTACTGTCAACAAAACCCCGATTATGAGCGGTACTGGCTTATCGAGGATGACGTACGATTCACCGGCAGGTGGAATGTTGTTTTTGATTTCTTTAAGTCGCAACCCCATGATTTTGTCACGAGTCACATTCGATCAAGAAGCGAAGAACCGAATTGGTGCTGGTGGGGATCGTTAAGAACTGCAGAGATCCAGGACGACTCTTCCATGGTGAGATCCTTCAATGTAGCCTACCGACTGTCGCGGACAGCTGTTGAAACACTGTCGAGCGCGCATCGTTCCGGTTGGGTGGGACATCAAGAGGTTCTCATTCCTACCCTATTTCGGAAGCGAGGTCTCACAATGTTGGATTACACCGGGCTTGGCGAATACGGAAGAGAGATGGGCAATACAAAGTTTTGTACAACCGAAGAAAACATGCCCGACGGAAATCTGGCGGTGTTTGGCACTGTTCGATTCGTGCCGTGTCATCGAATCATGCTTCGTCGGAATATGCTCTATCACCCCGTTAAGGCAAAGCCGAACCCGTTATATGGACATCTTTCTTTGGTTTTGAAGCGGTCACGGTTACATGGCCTAAATTTGCTTCGGCGTGGATCTACTGGAGCCTCGAATCCGTGAACTCTTTTGCGAACAAAGCGTGAAAACGGCTTGGTCTTCTGCGGATTTTCTGCAGGCGTTGATTTTCTGAACTTCGCACACGGCACTGCTATGCGACCAAACGGCGAGTTTCGCGAAAAGTTGAAGCAGGGAATGGCAGAGGCAGCTCCAGCGGTATGACCTTGCTCGGGCACATTCCACAAAAAGGCTCTTCCTGCCTGGCAAAGAAAGCTTCGAGGTCGTCCGACGTACAGCCGGGGAGCAGCGGCTGGTAATCCAAGTAGGGCTTCCACTGGTCGGAGAGATCAAATTTCCTGGCCTGGAGTTGCAGATACGCAAGCGGTGCGCATTTCCAGATTGCGCCCTCGAAGAGCTGGGCGCAGCCCCTGGCCGGACAACGTTCCCAACTGAGCCTCGGCTGCCGGTCTTCGAAGGGCACGATCGCGGAACCGAAGCCACGATACCGTTGCATCCAGTTGCGGTACGAGTTGACATATTCCAGCCGAATGCCGTACTGAGCCACCCACGCTTCGACCAGTTCCTGCACGGGTTCGAATCGCTCCTGGTACTGCGATGAACGATGATGCACCGATATCTTGAGGCAGGTATCGGTGTCGCGCAGAACGGCGGGGAGGTCTGGATGTTTCTTCAGCAGCATCCCGTTGGTGATCAGTTCCAACTCCGTATGCGGCCAGTTTCTTCGCGCCAACTGCACGAACTCACACAGACGGGGATGAAGGGCCGGTTCGCCTCCCAACAGGCCAAACCTTTGCAGATTGATTCTTTGGTTCCAAAGCTTCATCCATTGATCTGCCTCTTCCAGGCCGACGATTCCACTGCGCCCCCGATTCGAGTAGTGGGAACAACTCTCGCAATTCAGGTTACAGTTATGGGCGACGTGGATTTCGAGATAAGGGATGCTAAGCCCCTCCAGGCGAGAATGCGGAACCTTGAGCTTGTGCGTTAGGGCTTGCGAACACTGGTGCTGCGACCGCCTGGCCCAGGCTGCGGGCCCTACAAAAAGGCGTCCGATTCTCCACGTGTGGCTCTGCCGCACCTTGGTGAGTTGACTTTCAATCGCGGCCCGCTCCTTTTGTTGCTCTTCCAATTGGGTATTCATGCTCGACGTGAGCGCAGCAAAATCCTTTCGCTGTTGTTCCAATTGGGCGTAGAGGTCCGCAACGACGGCGGCCTGCTGCTGTGCCGAATGCCGCTGATCTTCGGTCAGTCCGGCGGTAAGAACCGCGTGTTGGCGGGCCAAATCTTCGGCATAGTTCAACAGGGCACACCACGCCCGCGCAGTATCATCCACGCGAGGCGTATACCGAAGCGGACCACCCTGATAAGCAATGGGATCGACTACGGCGCCGGGTTCGATCGGCGCGTCCGCCGGCACTGCATAGCGTTGTGCCGCCTCGGAGAGATTCTGATCCAAGGCATGCTCGTTTCGCTTCAGCAGTTCGAAGTGGTCTTTATAATGATACGCCCAACCGTAACCGCGGATTGCCATCGCCTGATGCTGGAGCGAGCTGATCACGATCTTCTCCGCGTATTGTCCCGGGCTGCGCAGCGGAAAATGGGCGAGATACCCCCTGCCGTGAGAACGTGGTTCACAATGCTGACCGTCCACGAAGAGTTCATGGCTCCCTTGTGCGAGGTGCGCATTGGGCAGCGCCGCCAAGGTTTTGGGGACCATCACCTTCACGGGCTCCCAGTTGTCGGCCATACGCCGCCGACGAATTCTCAACACCGGATTGAGTTCGGCGGCATCGTCGCAGACGTCCGGAACGTAGGTGCGCCAAGGCAAGGAAATGGGCCGGTCCGTGGCAGCCTCCTCGGGAATCAGCGGTTCTTCGCGAGTCACTAGAAACTCGTCCCCATCCAAGGCGACCACCCAATCCGCGCCGTAGCGACCAACCGCCCACTCACGCATCAAGTATGTCATGCGTTGCCACTGATATTGGCCCAGAGAGGGGTCTTCCACGATTTTTAGCGGAAGTCCTTCCTTCGCCAGAGCGCGAAGAACATCGCCTGTGCCATCCTGGCTGCCGTTGTCGAGAACAACAAGATGGTCCACAAGCGCCAGGGTATGTCGCGCAAAAGCCTCAATTATATCAATCTCGTTCCTGACACATGTGACGGCTACCAATCTCATGATTACTTCGGCCTTTGCATGGGACATGTCGCACAAAGATCACAGCTCGCTACAATCGATTTTTCCCCTAAAATATGGATCGACAGGAACGACTTGCGCTATCAGAATATCCTGTACATTCGGCAAACTCAGCATTTTCTACGCAGATTACCGAAACGCCCCAGCCTGCATTTATATCTACTGTTGTCCAAGCTGCAGACCATGAATTTACGAGGGTTGCCATGAGGATTCTCGTTTTGATAGTGGCCCATGTTGATCGGAGCCAGCATGGCAAACGCAGCCATGCAGACGAAGGTGATGGAATACAAACAAGGGAATGCCATTTTTGAAGGCTATTTGGCGCGGTTCGTCCCGCTATGGCTGCCGACGTGGCCGATCCAGCGGTTTTTACCCCTGGCTGACAAACGCCACCGTTAGGGGTAAAATGGACACCTTGCTGGCGGTCGATCACCAGTGTGAAACCATTTCCAACTCCCTCTTTCACGCGAGTAGTTTCCAATGGTTCAGCAAATTAAAATCCGATTGTTAATTGCCGACGACCACGAAGTAGTCCGTAGCGGATTGAAGGCCATGCTTGATGGCTCGGACATCAAAGTCGTCGCCGAAGTGAGTTCGGGGCAAGAGGCCGTGAAGTATGTGTTGGAGAACCAAGTGGATGTCGTGCTCATGGACGTTCGCATGTCCGATGGCGATGGCTTGAACGCCTTGGGACGCATCAAGTTGGATAAGCCTGAGTTACCCATCCTGATGTTCTCTTACTCCGATAACCCTGCGTATGTCGCCCGTGCGGTCGCCATGAGCGCCAGCGGCTATCTAATGAAGGGTTGCACCCGTGACGAGTTGATCAAGGCCGTCAAGGCTGCCGCTGCTGGCGAAAACTTGTGGACCCGCGACGGGCTTCGTCGCGTTACCGGGGCCCTGGGAACGCCACGCCTTACCGCCGACGTTGAAGTCGCCTTGACCAAACGGGAGGGCGACGTTCTCAGACAGTTGGCCTGTGGGCTGACGAACAAGCAAATTGCCGAGGAGCTGCATATCAGCTATGAGACCGTTAAAGAACACGTTCAGCACGTTCTCCGCAAGATCGGCGTCGCCGACCGGACACAAGCGGCGGTGTGGGCGGTTCGTAAGAACCTGGCCTAAAAAAATGA
>CAZWNM010000223.1:0-5070 GCA_964635765.1 uncultured Planctomycetaceae bacterium
TCGATCTCGCGTCGATCGAACAGGCTGCCCAAAAGCCGGCTGCCGCCTTCGACCAGCACGTTGGTCATCCGACGTCGGCCAAGCTCGTCGAGCAGCGAATCGAGCCGCGCGACGTGCGTTGCGCCCGCGCAAACCAACACCTCGCAACCGGCGTTGCGGAGCCGCTTTTGGTCTGCGGCGGCCGCTTCATCGCCAACCGCTACCAGCACGGGCGACTGGCCGGCCGTTCGAGCCAGTTGGCTTTCGCTGCGAAGCGAAGCATGGGTGTCGAGCACCACGCGCACGGCAACGCGCGGACCGGCCGGACGCGCCATTAACAGCGGATCGTCATGCTCGGCCGTTCCGCGTCCGACCATGACGGCATCGACGCGGCCGCGCAGGGCGTGGACAATTTCGCGCGATTGCGGATTCGATATCCAACGGCTTTCGCCGGTCGCAGTGGCGATTTTGCCGTCGAGCGACATGGCCCATTTGGCGATAATCCAAGGCCGGCCGGTTTCGAGTAATTTCAGATACGGGGCGTTGAGCCGCCGGGCGTCCGCTTCCAGCACCCCGACTTCCACCGCCACGCCGGCGGCCTGAAGCTCGGCAACGCCGCCGCCTTGGACTTGCGGAAACGGATCGCGCATGGCGACGACCACGCGGCCGACGCCCGCCGCCAATACGGCCTTCGTGCAGGGCGGCGTTTTTCCGTCATGGCAACACGGTTCGAGCGTCACGTAAAGCGTCGCCCCGGCCGCGCGTTCGCCGGCCACTCGCAACGCCTCCACTTCGGCGTGCGCCTCGCCGAATCGCCGATGCCATCCTTCGCCGATGATTTCCGCGCCCCGGGCGATCACGCATCCGACCATCGGATTCGGCTCGACGGCGCCTTGCCCTTGCGCCGCAAGTTCCAACGCGCGTTGCATGTGCCAGAGATCGAGCATAACTAGTTCACCCGTTCGATTTTTGCACCCAACCAAGAAAGTTTCGCGTCGAGCCGCTCGTAGCCGCGGGCCAGGTGATGCACATGTTCGACGATCGTGCGGCCATGGGCTGCCAAGCCGGCCAACAACAGCGCGGCGCTGGCGCGAAGATCGCACGCGGCCACCCGCGCGCCGCTCAAACGTTCGACGCCGGTGACGGTCGCTACGCCGGCATGGCACGCGATGTTCGCGCCTAAGCGGTTCAACTCGGCGACGTGTTGAAACCGATTGGGAAACACGCGGTCTTCCACGCGGCTCGTGCCCTCGCTCACGGCGGCCAACGCCGTCCATTGGGCCTGCACGTCGGTCGGCACGCCGGGATACGGCACAGCCGTTATATTAACAGATCGAAGCCGAGAATGCGAGACGACCGAAACGCGATCCGGGCCGATGGTCACGGCGACGCCCGACGATTCCAGCATTTCCAACACCGCGGCGAGATGTTCCGGCACGACATCGGTCACGGTGGCCGAGCCGCCGGTGATTGCGGCGGCCATCAGGAGCGTGGCAGCCTCGATGCGGTCGGGAATCAGCCGGTGCGTGCAGCCGCCGAGTTGGCCGACGCCTTCGATGCGCACCGTCGGCGTGCCAAGCCCTTCGATTTTCGCGCCCAAGGCGACGAGGAATCGCCCGAGATCGACGATTTCCGGCTCGACGGCCGCGCGGCGTAGAACGGTCGTGCCTCGGGCCAACACGGCCGCGCTCATGACGTTGGCCGTGCCGGTGACGGTCGAGCCGCGCGGACCGGCCAAGTCGATGTCGGCCCCGGTCAAACGCCTGGCCGACGCCACGACGCAGCCGTGTTCCAATCGGATGTCGGCGCCCAGGGCGGCGAGTCCTTTCAGGTGCAAATCGACCGGCCGATTTCCGATATTGCACCCGCCGGGCAGCGGCACGACGGCTCGGCCGCGTCGGGCCAAAAGCGGCCCAAGCACGCAGAAACTCGCCCGCATCCGCCGCACGAGTTTTTCATTCGCCCGAACCGGTGTGGGATCGATCGTTTTAATATGGAGAACACCATCATCGGCCGTGACTTCTAAACCGAGTTCCTGCAAAACGCGCGACAGGGTTTGCACGTCGGTCAACGTCGGCACGCGTTCCAAGCGAATCAGCTCGTCGGCGAGAATGGCGGCGGCCATGATCGGCAGGGCGGCGTTTTTCGATCCGGCGGCCTGCACCGAGCCGTGCAACGGAGTGCCGCCGGTGATTTCAAAATGCGGCATGGTGAAACGCTTGACATTTTATCGCAGAACGGTGACCGGCGAGCCGGCAGCGAGGATGCCGTAGAGGTCTTGGAGGTCTTGATCGCCCACGCAGATGGTGCCGCGATTGTCGCTCCGATTGAGATCGCGCGGATTCGGAGTGCCGTGGATGCCGATGGTGTCGCTCAGTCCGATCCAGGCGCCGCCCAACGGATTTTTCGGATCGTTGGGACTGATGACGGTGCGGTCCGGCCCGTAATACGGCGGTTTCAGCATTTTCTTGCCGACCGTGTATTTGCCTTCCAATTGCGGCTGGTCATACCCGATGCCGATGGTGAACCTCGCGGCGTAGCGACGCTGGACCATAAGCGTCAACTCCCGCCGGTCGAGCCGAACGATGGCTTCAAACGGTCCCTGAATGACTTTCAATTTTGTGCCGGCCGAAAGCGGCTGGTCTTTCAAGGGAATATCTTCGTTCGAGGCGCCCGCCGGCATGAGGCCATTGATCCGCGCCAGCAGTTGCCACGGCACTTGGCACCGCTCGGCGATGCGTGCGAGCGTATCGCCCGGCGCGACGGTGTAGGTCGAGTTCGGCAGATACGGTTCGCGCGAGTAAATCACGGTTCCGGCGAGTTGATCGAGGAGATTGACGATTTGCTTGGCCCGATCGACCTCGACGGGCGATTCGGCGTTGAAATACGTTGAAAAGTAGACATCGCTCAACGCAAGCTGAACTTCGGCGAATTGGCCCCGCTCCAGGAGCTTTTGCGCCCTTTCCATCAAGGCGGAAAACGTGCTTTGCGTCAGATTATCGGCGGCGGTGTTCGGCGCGGCCGGCGTCGAGTTACTCGTCGTCGCGGTGTTCGTGGGCAATGTGTTGATCGGCGATACGCCGGCCGGTGATGTGTTGGTTGGCGGCGGGCTGAGATTCACCACATTGTTGATCGAAGACGGATTTCCAGCGGGCATGGCCGAATTGGACGGAACGACGGGAGTCGGCGGAACGCTTGACGCCGTGGGAGCCGGAACGCCAACCGCGGCCGTCGAAATCGGTATCGGCGTCGTGCCGGACAGCGACGGCGCCGTCAGCGTGGTCGACGGTGTCGCCGAAGATTGGTACGGCGCCGGCGTTCCGACGCCCGTTGCGCTGGTGATGGAATTGTTCGCCAAAGGCGAGGGCGAAGCAGACGTCGAAGCCAGATTCATCGCCGGCGCCGCAACGCCGATGCTCGTCGCGCTTGCGGTGGTCGCGGGGCCGACGGCCAGCGAGCCGCGCGTTTTTGCGGTCAGAGCGACGTCGTTCTGCGAGCCATGCTTTTGCAAGCCGCCGGCATTGTTTTGGTCGGCGTTGTTGCGCGACAACGAGACGTAGACGCCGTAGCCCACCGCAGTCAGCACGGCCAGAATCATTAGATTTTTCAACGAGTTCATGTTCGTCCTCCCTGACGAATCTGAAGCATCCAAGCCGCGGCAATCATACGCAAAGTGCGAAAACAATGCTACGGCAGTTATGGAGATGGAAACGGAATTGCATGGGAGTATAAATAAATTGGCGAGTTTGGGGCGACTGAAACGTTCGCCACCGGGGCCGATACTTGAAAATGAGCCTGCAAAATGGGGTCGCCAACTTCGCTTTTGACCGATATAATACGGCGTTTTGCGACCGGTGCGGCCTGATGCGGCTTGCACTGCGACGTTCTTGCCCTGGGGAAAAAAGATCGCTGCTTCCCATGCAAAGGGTACAAAAATCACTCTTCTTCGGAAGGGAAAGCGAAATATGAGTCTGGTTGAAACACTCCCGACGCAATCGACGCGTGCGCCCTCGGCGTTTGCGCTTACGGCCGACACCCAGTACGACAAGTGCATGGCCTTGGCCCGCAATCTTTGGTGGATATGGAACGCCGAGGTGGTCAACTTGTTCCGCGACCTCGATCCGATCCGTTGGCGGCAGCTCGACCATAATCCGATCGCGCTGCTTTCGGAATTTACGCCGGAGCGACTTGAGATGCGCGCGGCCGAGCTGGTGCTTTACAGCCGCATCAATCAGGCGTATCGCCGGCTGAAGGAATACGTCAGCGAGCAGCCGCTATGGGGCCGCACGCACGCCGGCGTGCTCGGGTCGCAGCCGGTGGCGTATTTTTCGCTCGAATTCGGCGTCCACGAATCGGTGCCGATCTATTCCGGCGGACTCGGCGTCCTTTCCGGCGACCATATTAAAAGCGCCAGCGGCCTCGGCGTGCCGCTGGTCGCCCTCGGACTGTTTTACGACCAGGGTTATTTCAAGCAGCATCTCGACGTAAACGGCTGGCAAAACGAGGAGTATCTCGATACGAAGGTCGAAAATCTGCCGATGGAGCCGGCTCTTGGCGTCGACGGCAAGCCGATCACCGTCCGCATCGACACCCGCAACGGCAAGCTCTTGGCCAAGGTGTGGCTCATGTACGTCGGCCGCGTCAAACTCTATCTGCTCGATTGCGACGTGCCGAGCAACAACCCGGAAGACCGCGACCTGACCTCGCGTCTTTACGGCGGCGACAACCGCACGCGCATCCGCCAGGAACTCGTCGCCGGCGTCGGCGGCATGAGGGCCTTGAGGGCCTTGGGCATCTGGCCGGGCGTGTATCACTTGAACGAAGGCCATAGCGCGTTCGCCACGCTCGAAGCCATTCGCACCCGCATGAAAGACGACGGCATGAGTTTCGACGTTGCGTTGCGCGCCGTCGCCCAGCGAACCGTTTTCACGACGCACACGCCCGTGCCCGCCGGCCACGACCGTTTCGACCGCAATTTAATCGAGGAACACCTTGGCCCGCTGCGCGACGAACTGGGCATTTCGCCCGAACAACTGATGGGCCTGGGCCGCGTCGAGCCGCAGAACGAACACGAAAGTTTCTGCATGACCG
>CAZWNM010000224.1:0-5040 GCA_964635765.1 uncultured Planctomycetaceae bacterium
TTGCAAACCCGAGGCGTTCATTATTGGGCGCTTGGCGGCCGGCACGATCGCGGAACGCCGCTTGCCGGTCAGCAAACGGTTCACTATTGCGGCACGACGCAAGGCCGGCGGCCGGAGGAAAGCGGCACGCACGGCTGCACGCTCGTTCAAGTCGATGGAGAGCGGCAGACGCGAACCAGCATGATTCCGACCGACGCCGCGCGTTGGCTCGCCGAACGGGTGACGATCGACGAATCGACCACGGCCGAAATGTTGGAATCGCGGCTTCGAGAGCGAATCAACACGTTGTCGGAAGCGTCGCCGACCGTTGTGCTGTTGATTTCATGGACCGTTGCGGGACGCGGTCCATTGGCGGCCCAGTTGCGTTGCGGCCCATTGCCCGGCGAACTGCTGGAACGGCTTCGCGGCGATTTCGGCTACCGAACGCCGGCCGCGTGGAGCGTCGCGTTGGAAGTCGAGCAGGCCGAAACCTTGCCGCCGGAATGGTACGAGCAGGAGACAATCCGCGGCGACTTCCTGCGAGCAATTCGTCAATGGCAGATGAATCCCGACGCGCCGCTCGAACTGGAGCAGTATTTGTCCGAATCGCATCGGGCCGGCACGTTGGCCGGGGCCGTTTCGCTGGCCGACCGTTCGGCCCGCGACGCCGTGTTGCGCGAGGCGGCGTCGTTGGGCGTCGATTTGCTCAGCGGAGAGGAGCCGCGAACATGAAAATTACACGGTTGGATGTCGAAGGGTTCGGCGTTTGGAGCGGCTTGCAGGTCGAGCGGTTTTGCGACGCGCTCAACGTGTTTTACGGCCCGAACGAGGCCGGCAAAACGACGCTGCTGCAATTTATCCGTTCGATGTTGTACGGATTTTCGCCGAGCCGGCAGCATTATTTGCCGCCCGTTCACGGCGGACGGTCCGGCGGCACGCTCGACGTGGACGGTCCGCACGGCCGATTCCAGATCAGCCGTTTCGATTCGACCGACGACGCGCCCGGCGAGCGTCTGACGTTGACCGCGCCCGACGGCACACGGCAGGGCGAGCATTTTGTCAAGGTGCTTTTGTCGAACGTCGATGAGGCGGTGTTCAACAACGTGTTCGCCGTCGGCTTGAGCGAGATTCAAGAGCTTGCGACCTTGAGCGACACGGAAGCCGCCGCGATGCTCTACAACATCACGGCCGGGCTGGATCGTGTTTCGCTCATCGAGGTGTTGCAAGAGTTGGAAGCCTCCAGGAATCGCGTGCTCGACGCCGACGGCCGCTCGTGCCACGTGTCGCAATTGCTGGCCGAACATGAAAAGACGCGGGCCGACATCGAGGAACTCGGTTCGGTCAATCATCGCTACAACCATTTGGCTGCCGAACGCGAGCAGTTGCACGCGGAAGTGACGCAGTTGGAGGAAGAGTCGAATCGCATCGAACGACTCGCCCGGATCGCCGATTTGGCGTTGGCCGTGCGCGATCGTTGGACGCGCCGCGCCGCGCTCGACGAGCAATTGGCCTCGCTTGGCTCGCCGCGCAGCGTGCCGGAAGGGGCCATCGAACGGCTCGATCTCTTCAACGCCCGGCTCGGAAAACATCAGCAACGCATCGAGCGGCTCACCGAGCAACGCGAGACCTTGCGCCGCGAGTTCGCCGCATTGGCCGTCAACGATTCGCTCTGGCGTCAAGCCGCAAGGATCGAGGCGTTCAAGGAGCAAACGGCTTGGATCGACCAACTGCAAGAGCAGATCGGCGAGTTGGAGGCGGAGGTCGGCCGCATTACCGCGGAACTTGCGGCCGAGGGTGAGCGGCTCGGCTTGGGCGCGAAGCCGACGGCCATGCCGGAACTTTCCGGCAAGCGACTCGCCTCGCTCCGTGCGCCCGCCAAACAATTGCGCGGCGAGCGCCGGCGTTGGATCGAAGCGAAGCTGGCCGCGGCGCACGCCGCCGAAAGCGCCAAGACGCTCGGCGAGCAAATCGAATCGTCGCTGCGTTCGCGCGGCCGATCCGATCTCGCCGCTGCGTTGGACCAGGCCGGCGCGCTCGTCTCGCAGATTCGCCGCCGCGTGCAACTCGGCGAACGGCTCGACCAACTCACGCGGCATCAGAAGGAACTCGAAGAACAATGCGGCGACGACGCCGAGCGGCCGTCGCTGCCTCGCGGCGCGGTGATCGGGCTTCTTGCCGCGTTCGTTTTGGGCGCGGCAATGGTCTTGGCCGGGCTATTTCTATTGATCACAAGCTCGGGCACCGGCCTGTCGCTGGCCTCCGTGGGTCTGATGCTCTGCGGCGTTTCCGGTTTCGGCAAGATGTATTTCGACCGCTCCGGCACGCTGCAACATGAGATTGTGCAACGGCAGCTCGGCACGCTGCAAACGCAACTTCAGCAAGCCGCCGCCGAGCGCGACGCCCTCGATGCCCAATTGCCGCGCGGCGGCGGGCCGATGGCGGCCCGGCTTCAAGCGGTCGAAGCGGAACTTGCGGCCTTGGAAGAACTTGCCCCGCTCGACACGCGCCGCACGGCGGCTCGCCAAGAGGCCGAAGCGGCCGGGCGTCGCGTGCATGACGCGGAAGACTCGCTGAAAATCGCCCGCCGGCGTTGGCGTGAATCGCTCGCGGCGGCCGGTTTGCCCGAGACGATCGATCCGCAGCAGGCCAAGCGTTTGGTCGAACGGGCCGATCGCATCGTCGAAATGCAGCGGCGGTTGAACGAGCGGCGGGAAGAGCTTTCGCGGCGTCGCAAGGAGTTCGATTCGTTCGCCGCGCGAATCGCGCAGCTTGCATCGGACGCCGGCGTTTCGCTTGCAAGCGAGGGGCTTTCGGCCCAATTGCAGGAGCTAGCCGACGCAGCCGCCCGGCAAGAGGCGGACGTCGAGCGGCGCGAGGCTATTCGCCGCGAGGGCCGCGCCATTCGCGCGGCCCAGGTCAAGCATGAAGAATCGATCAGCCGGCTGAAACATCGCCGCCGCGCGCTTTTCTTGGAAACCGGCGTGAAGGACGAGCAGGAATTTCGGCAGCGCGTGTTGGAAGCCGCGCGGACCGAAACGCTTCGCGCGGAGCGCGACAAGCTGGCCGGCGACATCGCCGCCGCGTTGGGCGCGCAGTGTTCGGAAGACGCCGTTCGACGCCAATTCGAGAGCTACCCGTCGGCCCAATTGGAAGTTCGCGGCAACGAACTTCGCCAGCAGAGCGCCGGCGTTCAATCGCAACTGCGCGGCCTGCTGGAACGTCGCGGCCGATTGAGCGAACAGATGGACGCACTTGCGGCCGACAACCGGCTCGCCTCGCGCCGGCTCGATTTGGCCGTGCTGGAAAAGCGATTGGCCGACGCCGTGCGTCGTTGGCAGGTGTTGGCCGCGGCGTGCCGCACGCTCGACATTATCCGCGACACCTATCAGCGGCATCGCCAGCCGGAAACGCTGCAAGAGGCGTCGGGCTATTTGGAACGGCTGACCCAAGGGCGTTACGTTCGCGTGTGGACGCCGCTGGGCGAGCATTCGCTTAGGGTCGATGACGCCGAGGGGCATTCGCTGCCGGTCGAGGCCCTCAGCCGCGGCACGCGCGAGCAATTGTTCCTCGGCCTCCGGCTTGCGTTGGTGAGTTCGTACGCGCGGCGCGGCGCGCCGCTGCCGTTGGTGCTCGACGACGTGCTGGTCAATTTCGACGCCGAGCGAGCGTCGGCCGCCGCGTCGGTGTTGCGCGATTTCGCCGCCGCCGGCCATCAGCTTCTTGTGTTCACGTGCCACGAACATCTATTGAAGATGTTCAAATCGTTGCACGTTCCGGTGAGCAGCCTGCCGAGCAACGCCGCCGGCCCGACGATCATCGCGTTGGAAACCGCGACGGAGGAAAAGGCCAAACGCGAGCGGCAGCCGCGGGCGTCGCGCCGCAAGGCCGCCAAGGAAGAGACGCCGCCGGAGGAGGAAAGCGTTCCCGCCGAGGAGGAATCGGATTACGAAGACATCTCGGGCGAGGACGATGCGTTATGGGAAGGCGAGGACGGCGAGAATTTTGACGGTGGCGACGTTGCGGCGGCATAGGGGGCGCATCGTTCTTCAATCGTCGATCTTCAGTAGCTCGTTCATGCTGCCGCTGCGAAAACCTTCGAGATCGAGCGAAACATACTTGAAGCCGAGTTGCTTGAAGTAGGCGACCGCGTCGGCACGTAATTTGGCGTCGGCCAGTTGCGGCAACTGGTCGACGGCGACCTCGATCCGCGCCACGTCGCCCTTGTGATAGCGAACCCTTAGCGGCTGAAACCCCCGCTCGCGCAAAAATCGCTCCGCGCGGTCGATCATCGCCAACCGTTCGGGCGTGACCGGTTCGCCGTAAGCGATGCGGCTGCTCAGGCACGGCGTGGCCGGCTTGTTCCATATCGGCAATTGCCACGCCTTGGCCAGCTCGCGCACTTCGGCCTTGGTCAATTCGCATTCGGCCAGCGGGCTTTTTACGTTTTGCTCGGCCACGGCGCGTCGGCCCGGCCGATAATCGCCGCGATCGTCGGCGTTGCTGCCGTCGGCCACCACGGCCAAGTTCAACCGCCGGGCGACTTCATGCACGCGGCGAAACAATTCCGACTTGCAATGGTAGCAGCGGTCGGCCTGATTTTCGCAATAGGCGGCATCATCCAATTCCTCGGTCGCGATTTCTTCGTGCCGAATGCCGATGAGCCGAGCCACTTCCCTGGCTTGGTCCAATTCGCCCGTGGCCATGCTCTGGCTCGTGCCGGTGACGGCGACGGCGTTTTGGCCAAGCGCCAGTTGAGCCGCCTTGGCCAGCGTGACGCTATCCAAGCCGCCGGAATACGCCACGGCGCAACTGCCGTAGCCGCGCAGCAGTTCGAGCAGTCGTTCGCGTTTGGCGGCCAATTCGGACATAAGCAAGCGGCAGACGGCGGCGTGTGGGTAGCGGGTGGTGTAACCCCGGCGTCCTCGTCGGGAAATGGCAAAGGAAGCACGCCGTCACCACGAGTATTGTACGCCGTCGAACACGGCAATTCAACAGCCGAGTAGGCCCTCACCCCCGGCCCCTCTCCGGGCACCGACCGAAGGTTGGTCGGGAGAGGGGAGG
>CAZWNM010000225.1:0-5040 GCA_964635765.1 uncultured Planctomycetaceae bacterium
GCCAAGCCTGAAAGCAAATTTTCGTCGTCGTCAACGAGTAGGACGGTGTGGTTCATGTTGGATGCAACACCTCGCTTAGACGGCTTGTAAAACCTCGGCGTCCGCTTCCTCGTTCTCGGCATTCAATTCGGGCCAGCCGCGGATCGGCAATCGGACGATAAACGTGGTGCCGCGGCCGACCTCGCTCTCGAAACAAATGGTTCCGCCATGCTTTTCGGCGACAATCGCATGGGTAATGGCCAGGCCCTGGCCGGTTCCGACGCCGACGTCCTTCGTGGTGAAAAAAAGATCGAAAACACGGGAACGAATTTTGTCGGGAATGCCCGCGCCGTTGTCTTCCACGCGGATTTCCGCGTAAGGCTCGTCGTAAATCGTGCGTATCGTGATCGTGCCCTTCTCCGTCGTTCCGTTGCCGGCCGCTTCGGCGATTGCATGGGCGGCGTTGACGACGAGATTCAACACCACGCGGTTGATGTCGGTCGGCATGCAGCGAACCGACGGCAATTCGGGATCGAAATCCGTCACGACCTCGGCAACATATTTCCACTCGCTGCGGCAAAGCGTGATCGCGCCCTCGATGATATGGCCGAGATCGACCGCCTGCTGTTCGCCGTTGCCGGGATACGAAAACTCTTTCATTGCGCCGACGATATTCGTCACGTGATCGATGCCTTCGAGCGATTGGCGAATGGCCAGCGGGATTTCACGGTTCAAGTAGTCGAAGTCGGCCTCGCGGAATTGGTTCTCCACTTCGTCGAGCAGCTTGTCGGAGACGCTGCCGGTCCGTTCGGCTTCCAGCAGTTTCTTGACGGATTCGAGCAGTCCGTCGAGGTCGGCGAACGCACCTTGCAGGAAGCGGGCGTTGTCGCCGATGTATTGCGTGGGCGTGTTGATCTCGTGGGCGATGCCGGCGGCCAACTGCCCGATGGCTTCCATGCGCTGCGATTGCATCAATTGTTTTTCGATCCGCTGATTTTCGCGGAGCAGCTTGTGCTGCTCGACAACGCGTCCGACCACCAGCGGAAGCACGTTGATGAATCCGCCTTCCAGGTCTTTGACGAGGTAATCGTTCACGCCGAGTTTCATGGCCTCGACGGCGATCCGCTCGCTGCCGGTGCCGGTGACCATGATGGCGGGCGGAAACGGCCCGCGCTCGGCCATGCGATGAATCACGTCGAGCCCGCTCAAGCCCGGCATGGTTTGATCGACGATCACCGCGTCGTAGTCTTCGGCTTCGCAGGCGGCCAATCCGGCGACGCCGTCTTGAACCACGTCGACGACGTAGCCCGCCCGTTCCAGACACTTGCGCACCAGGCGCGCCTGGATTTCGTCGTCTTCCATGTATAGGACTTTTTCATTCAAACGGACACCCCTTCCGGGCGCGGAAAAACGACCACGTCGTCGGCGAAACGCTCGCGGATCAAACGGATTTCGGGCAGGGCCTTGAGAAACGCCCCATACGCCTTCGGGTCAAAATGGCTGCTGGCGTTCGAAGCCATGACGGCCAACGCTTCTTCCTCGGTGTGTGCGGCTCGATACGGACGGTCGGAGGTCAATGCGTCGAACACGTCGGCCACCGCCACGATGCGCGACTCCACCGGAATCTCCTCGCCGGCCAGTCCCCGCGGATAGCCGCCGCCGTTCCATTTTTCGTGATGCGTCAGGGCGATCATGGCGGCCATTTCCAACACGGGATCGCGATTTTCGAGCGAGTGTTTCATCGCCGGCGGCTCGACCGCGTACCAATCGAACAGCGGAACCATCGTTTTCGATTGCTCGCGAAGAATGCACTCGCCGATCTCGCAATGCCGGCGCATGATCTCCCATTCTTTGTCGTCGAGCGGGCGGGGCTTCAACAACACGCGATCGGGAATGCCGATCTTGCCGATGTCATGCAACGGCGCGGCCAGAAGCAGCATTTCCAAGAAAGTCCGAGGCATTCCCATCGCCGCGGCAATGGCGCGGCTGTAGCATCCCACGCGAATCACGTGGTTGCCCGTGTCTTCGTCGCGGAATTCCGCCGCCATGCCGAGCCGGCACACGATGCTCATGCGCGACTGCGCCAAATCGACGCCCTGCCGCTGAACTTTCTCGGAAAGCGTGTCGTTGTTGGTCCGAAGATCGTCCTCGTAACTTTTCGTTTGGAGAACGTTCCGCAGCCGGGCGATCAGTTGTCCGGCGTCGATCGGTTTGCTGAGCAGATCGACCGCGCCGCGATCGAGCGCCTGTTCTTTCAGGTTGCGGTCGTTCAGGCCCGTCAACACGACGACGGGCACGTCCTTGGTTTTTTCCGATTGCCGGATGCGGTCGAGCAACTCCAATCCGCTGATGCCCGGCATTCGGATATCCGTAACGACGGCGTCGAAGGCCGTTTCGAGCATGGCTTCCCAGGCCGCCTCGGGATGCGAAACGAAGGTCACCGCCCAGTCATCCCCCTGCCGATACAGGGTGCGACGCATGGAGTCCAACATACGCTGATCGTCATCGACGATGAGAATTTGTTTTTTCATGCCGGCTGCCTCCGCCATTGGTCACACCGTAAGCGTAGCTCACGGCATGAGGGCGAAAAATTCGCTTTGCCCACGCCGGAGAGCAGGCCGGAAGTGGCGAAAGAATCAGCTTTTTCGATTGTAGTTGAGGAGAATGCCGCTTGGAGCGGCGGGGGCGGCGGCGATTCCAACGAATGCGGTCATTCTGAACGCAGCGAAGAATCTTGCATCCCCGCGAAAACCGCGAGATTCTTCGCTGCGCTCAGAATGACGGAAACCATGCGCTCAGAATGACGGAAACGGCCCGCCTAATTGTCCTGCGTGTTGTGGCGAATGATGCGGCCTTCGGACATGTAAATCACGTCCTCCGCAATGTTCGTGGCGCAGTCGGCAATGCGTTCGAGATTGCGGGAAACCGCCGTCAACCGCATGAGCGGCCGCACTTTTTCCGGCTCGACGCGAATCTGCTCCTCCACGCCGATGCGTATTTTCCGCTTGATATCGTCCACCTCATCGTCGCGGCGGCAAACTTCGGCCGCCAGAACGCCGTTCATGTTCACCAACGCGTCGAGACTGTCGCGGAGCATCGCTTGCGTCTTTTCCCACATGCCGGCGATGTCGTACGCGATCGGCATGGGCGGCTCGGCCGCGAACGACTCGGCCTTTCTGGCGATGTTCACCGCAAGATCGCCGATCCGTTCCAAGTCGTTGTTGATTTTCATCGCCGCAATGATAAAACGCAAGTCGATCGCCACCGGCTGGTGCAATGCGAGGATTTTCAAGCATTCCTCCTCGATTTCCACCTCGCGATGGTCGATGTCTTTGTCGCGATCCACGACGCTTTGGGCCAAGTCGGCATCGCGTTCCAAAAACGCCCGAACCGACGATTGCACCTGATCTTCGACGATGGCGCACAGGTCGAGTATGGTTTTTTTGACGCGGTCGATTTCCCGTTGCAAATGCACCGACATGGTTCGCTCCTCAACTCGCCGTCCGTTAATTTCGGCACACGGCGTGTGCCGGCCACTCGACTACACGGTATCCGATTCGCGGAAATTTGGCAAGAGTGCGGCGATAATCTTTTCACCAAAAATCGCGGGCGGCCGCTGGTTCCCGTCGTGCCGATGATCGCCGACTCCAATGTGGCTGCGCAGGGTGTTGGCAGGCCGTCGGCGGTATGTTACGATGACCCTCCAAAATCCATGTTCCAGGAACCCCGACGATGGAATCTCAAGAATCTCACTCCGATAGCCCAATGGCCACCCCTCCGGCACGCCGATGGCAGCCGATCGGCGCGATCGACCGCCGCGTCTTGGGCGTGTTGGCTGAAAAAGCGAAAACCACACCCGACATCTATCCGATGAGCCTCAATGCGATCTGCACCGGCTCGAATCAGAAAAGCAATCGCTCGCCGCTCATGCAATTGGAGCCGGAGGCCGTCGAGGAGTCGCTCGACCGGCTCCGCGAATTGGGCGCCGTGGGCCTTGTCGAGGGCTACGGCCGCGTCCAAAAATATCGCCATTATCTCTACGAATGGCTCGGCGTCGATAAAATCGAAATCGCCGTGATGACCGAATTGCTGTTGCGCGGCGATCAGACGGTCGGCGAGCTTCGCGGCCGTGCGTCGCGCATGGAACCGATCGCCGACCTTGCGGCATTGCGGCCGGTACTCGATTCGCTGAAGGCCAAGGGCCTTATCGTGTCGCTCACGGCCGAGGGACGCGGCCATGTCGTTGCCCACGCCCTCTACAAGCCGCGTGAAATGGAGACGCTTCAGGCCAAATACGCCGGCGGCTGGACGGGGCCGAGCAAGCCTTCCGACGAACCGACGCCCGCGGCCGTTCGTTCGGCGGTTTCTCCGTCGAGCAATTCGGTCCATTCAACATCAGCCGTTGGCGAAGTTGACGCCCTGCGGCAAGAATTGGCCTCGCTTCGGCAGCAAATTGCGCAACACGGGCACGATATCGACGAGATTCGCAACACCCAGGCCCACGTCGCCGACGAACTGCGGCGGCTCAAAGAAGCATTGGGCGGATAACCGCTACAGCGGCCGATTCTTCTCATCGACATGGACGATGGTCGGTTGGAGCCGCCGGGCTTCTTCGTCATCGTAAGCGCCGTAGGCGATGATGACGACTTTATCGCCTTTGACTCCCAATCGGGCGGCAGGGCCATTGAGAAGCATCGTGCCGGAACCGGCCGGGGCCTCGATGACGTAGGTCACCAGGCGTGCGGCGTTCGAGAGATTCAAGACGTGGACTTGCTCGCCCGGCAAAAGGCCGGCGGCGTCGATCAAGGCGCTATCGATGGCGATACTGCCCTCATAATCGAGGTCGGTTCCCGTCAATGTGGCACGATGGATTTTCGACTTCAGCATGAACCGTTGCACGCACGTTCTCCCTCAAAAGTGGGGGCTTTGCTAGCCGAAACGACGGCCGCCATGTCCCCGAATCCTTTACTATGACTCGCTTGGCGAGAAATTTCATCCGCTAGTTTGGGGGAAGCTTGGCTTTGGGCGGCCGCGGCGCGATTTTTGCCATTTTAGCCGCTC
>CAZWNM010000226.1:0-5034 GCA_964635765.1 uncultured Planctomycetaceae bacterium
AGTTCCCCCTCAAGATACCACCAGCGTCAAGGGTGGTGTTCACCGGACGTTCACGGTTACTTGCTCTCCTCCGTGTTCACAGGCATCTTCGCCTTGTGCTTCGCTATCTTTGCTTTCAATTGCTCCTGCTGCTCCGGCGTCAGGATTGCCTTAATCTTCTCCCGGAGTTCCTTTTTCAGAGGCTTAATGGCCTCCTTCATTTTGGCCTTCTGTGCATCCGTAAGTTGCACGGCTGCCTTAGCTGCCTTGAAAACTGCCGGGCCTTTCTCACCAGCGGCCTTGGCCGTCTTGATGGCGGCGTCACGGGCCTTCTGCTGATCCGCAGTCAGCACACTGTTTGCCGCTTCCTTAAACTTCGGCATGTACTCCTTTCTCAATTCCTTGACCTTCGCCTTCTGCTCGTCGGTGAGGTTCAATCCCTTGAGCACGCCAAACGCTCCCATCATCTGATGCCCGTTATGTTCGGGCTTGGTGGTCGGACACGCCTGATCGGCGGCCAAAAGCTGGCCGACGAACGCCAACGACACGGCCAATGCCAACACAACACTTACCACTCTCATCGTAGTATCTCCTTAGACTGGACATTCGAAAACACCTCTGTACCTATTAGACTAAACACGCCGGGCGGCCAAAAGTTTCGTGCAAATCTTCAATGAACCGAATATGCTTCAGACGGGGGGCGGCATTCAAATTGGTGGAAATGCCGTAATAACGTTCTGCACAGCCCCACCTACCCGTTTTTTCGCATTATCCAGAACCCGCATCGCCGAATGGAGGCTTTGACTTCGCCTTGCGGGTCGTTTCCGTGATTCTTAAGCAATAATTGTCTCGACGCACTACTGATAATTTTGAACCACTACAAATACGAAGAGGAGTACCGAAAATGAAATTTTCGACCTTGTTGTTGAGCTTGGTTATGGCGTGTCTCGTGACGGCGAATGTCTCAGCCCAGAAAAATACATCCCCGAAATCGCCCTTTGCAACTATTTTCGGGAAAATGGACACGAACCACGATGGAATCTTGACAATGCAGGAATTCGTCGCCGCTAACTCGAGGATTGGCGCTGCGAAGGCCACCGCACTTTACAAGGAATTGGCGGCGATGGGCGGCACAGTTCAAAAGGGCAGAGCGACAGGGATGACCCTCCAGCAGTTTGCCAAGGCTTACGAGGCATGGAAATCAACTCATTCCGATAAAGGGAATAGCCAAAACGGCTCGAATTAGCGGCGGATTGTCGGGTTATCCCACTTCCATTGCTTCGCTCGCCTCATAGCGACTCGCCACGAAGGTCGGCGTCATACGGATTGCCGCTGACAAGAATGTTCGATGGCAAGAGGAATTTTGCTTTTACCTCGGCCTTCTCCAGGTTCCCACAGCACCTGGAAGGGCCTTTTTTGTTGGCGGCACAAAAAACCCCCGCTCATCCAAAAACGAGCGGGGCCTATTCAGAAAGAATCCTTCCGTCCGATTCGATGAAGATACCAGGAATCGGCGGAAGGTCAACGCCCCCTCACCACACCACGTCAATCTCATTGACCACTTCCCGCACTCCTTCCATTCCGACAACCGCTTCCTGGGCAAGCTGCTTGAAATAGAAGCTCGGCACCTGCCCCCGAAGGAACAAGCAGCCGTCGTTGCACTCGCACCAAATCCGCTGCATGGCTAGATGAGGCTGACGGAGTCCAAGAACCAATTTGACATCCTGGTCAATAACGCCAGAAATGGCGGTGATCCACGTTGAGCAGGTAAGATGTGTAGGATGCAACGCTTTGTATGAAGATGGCTTTCTGTTTGCCCGATGATAAATTATCGAATCGGGCTAAAGTGTCGCATCACGATGTGCGAGGGCGACCTATGAACAAGCATCGGCCAATCATCCTTTTGCTCTTGACGGTTTTGAGTGCGGCGTTCAGTACGACTGCACAAGCTGGGCCTCCTTTTCTGACCGACGATCCGGAGCCAGTCGAATATCAGCACTGTGAGTTCTACGTGTTTTCCATGCTCGATGCAGTTAAAGGTGCGACTACGGTGCAGACGCCAGCGTTCGAGTTCAACTACGGAATTGCCCCAGAAACCCAAGTGCATGTAATTGCTCCATTCACCAGCTTCGCCTCGAATGGCAATCCGACCGAGTATGGGATCGGGGACATGCAATTCGGCGTCAAGTATCGTTTTCTTAAGGAGACGGACGACTGGCCTCAACTCGGCATTTACCCCATGCTTATGGTGCCTACGGGCAACGCCGATCGCGGCTTGGGCAACGGCACCGCTTGGACGCAACTGCCCCTTTGGGCGCAAAAGAGTTGGGGGAAGTGGACGACCTATGGCGGGATTGGCTATGCGATCAATCCAGGCGTTGGTGAAAAGAATTATCTTTTCGGGGGCTGGCTCCTGCAACGTAAGCTGACTGAGAAGCTGACGCTTGGTGGGGAGATTTACTGCCAAGGGGCAGACAGTACATATTCTCAATCCGCCCCGCTGGCCAGCCTTGGCGGCATCTACCAATCCTCCGCGCTGTTCAACCTGGGCGGCACCTATGACTTCAACGAGCACGTCCACTTCCTTTTCTCTGGCGGGTACACGCTGGCGGGGGACCGGCAAACGCCTGGATACTTGGGCCTCCAATACACTTGGTAGCCGGTCGGTTACATCCGGCCCTCGACGCCGACGCTGGCGGGCCTACCCCGCCGCGCCGGATAGGGCAATTTGCATCGCTAATCTCGTCGCATCGGGGATTTCTTCCTGAAGCCAGTCGCGGAAAGACGGAATCGGCATGGAGTATGTATTGGGGTCGGCGGACGATTCAGGGGTCGGTTACTCCTCCTCTGCAACCGACACCGGCATATCATCGGGATCGGCGTAGATTGCCAGCCTCCCGAAAGGTTCTTCCTTCGGCGGCTGAACGCACTTGACGCCTTTGCCGACCATCTCCGCAAGGAAGGCGTCGAGGTCGGAAACGGTCAGCCCTATTTGGCAATGACCGGCTGGAGTCGTGGCGTGCGTGTGGGTATGATCCGCAGCGTCCGCCAGGTGCAGGGCGAGGTTAATATCTCCCGCATCGAGTTCGGTCCACTTTTGGGACTGATAGGCGAGCGGAAAGCCGAGAACATCCCGATAGAAGACAATGGATTTGTTCATGTCGCTGACGAAGACGATGACGTAGCCGAGCTTGCTCATAGCGCACTCCTTTTTGCTTTACAGGTGATGTTGGAATTGAAAGCCACGAGCCCGCTCGTCAGGCATGTGAAGACTGCCGCTCACAGCACAATTTACGGAACAATCGCAAACACCCTGGCCGGAAACCAGAACCGCCCTTGGACTTCGGAAACGTTACGACCACGATCGCCCCGGATTCCGGCATCCAATGGCATATCAGGGTAAGCCCCTATTTCACCGCAAAGGGATAATTTTGGCAAGTCCCCAACTCGTCAACTTGACAAGATCAACGATATCCAGGCGCTCAAGGCTCTTGAGTAGCCGATGGTGCTACACGATTTTACATGGAATGACCGCATCTTCATCATACGAGTAGACCGCGCATAGCCGATGATATCCGTCCGCAATGACGACTTTTCCGGCAACCGAATCCCTTACCAGAAGGAGAGGCGATAACTTGCGCCCCGCCTGTATTTTCTTCTGGTCTTTTTCGACATGAGAATTGCTGATCCCGAGCAACGATAAACCCGACGCCCTGAAAATGTCTTTCGCCTTGAACTCCAATACTGATGCGCGTTTCAATTTATCCACGTAGGTCGTGGCTGTCCGCTTATCGTAGAGCAGCGCCAAGTACGAAAGAGCTGCCTTATAGTCGTGTTCTTCCGGTTCGCTCAACCACTTGATTTCGACTTTTTTCGACATTGTTTGTCACTTATGCCGTTCTTACTTCCTTTTTTGCTTCGCCATGATTTCCCTTCCGTGAGAACGGTGCTGCCATTGTCCAATTTGAGGGGGCGAATGACAAGGGGAGCCCAGCGTTCATTTCAATCCCCTCGCTCTCATTTTCTCCACAATGTAAAACACCGCCGGACATTCCAACGCCTTCGCCGCGATCGAATGCGTCCGAGAGGAGATTTCGGGCTTATCGGTGTAAGGGTATTCCGCACATGCCACGGGTCGAACCTCGTAGATCGTGCAGCGATTGTCCGTCCCCAAGAACGGGCATGGTAGGCTCTTTGGCTCCCATCCTTGTTCATGGTTGCACTTCACCAAATACTGTGCCGTGAAAACATCGGCATCCATCTCCAAGCGGCGGGCGATTCGGGCGATGTCATCGGCGGCGAATACCGGGCTGACCGTTTTGCAGCAGTTGGCGCATTGGGTGCAGTCGATGATGGAGAACGCCTCCCGATGGAGACGCCATGCGGCCCGATCCACCTCGTCGGAACTTTCGTTTTTCAGGCTGTGCAAGAACGAGAAGTTGCGGCCGTCGTGCCACTTGGCGTTCAGTTTCCATTCGATGAGGATGGATTGAAAGTCCATAAACATCTTATTGAAACCGACTACCGGTGGAAAATCTTCGGGATCATTTTTGTGGCGAGCCATCGTCTTTCCTCCGCGTTCCCGCACTGGATCAACTCGCCCTCCATTCTAGCCCTTTCACGGCCCTGCTTGAAGCCACCCAGCCCGGCAACTATACTGCCCCACATGACCGATATTCTCAAGCCCCGCCGCCGCTGGCTTCGCTACAGCCTGATGACGCTGTTTGTGCTGGTCGTCTTGGCAAGCATCGCCACGACTTGGATCGCCTATAGGATGCAAGGTTTCACGCGGCGACAAGAGGCGATGGGGGCAATTCTGAACTCGGGAGGCGGAGTGCGGTTTGATTTCGGGATCGACCAATCGGGCAAGCCCCTGCCCAAGCCATCGCACCCCGGTTCTGCATGGCTACGATATTTGATGGGCGACGATGACCTTGGTGCCAACGTGGTCGAGGCCGAAGTGCAGACCGACGCTGCCTTGGAACGTGTCAAGGACTTGCCTGTATAGCGACAATTAGTTTTCCGGTCTGACGACAATTAGAATTCCCGGTTGGG
>CAZWNM010000227.1:0-5027 GCA_964635765.1 uncultured Planctomycetaceae bacterium
CGCCGCCGGTGGCCAATTCACCTAACCCCTTACGCCACAAGCGGCAGTGCCATTCAACTCTGACTCCAACAGAACACAGGGTGCTTACGCACCCGCTCGTCTTATGTCTACTCACATCACAGTCGTCGGTAGCGTCAATACGGATATGGTCGTCAAAGGGCAGCGTCTGCCGGGACCGGGCGAAACGGTCACGGGCGGCCAATTTCTGATGGCGGCCGGCGGCAAAGGCGCCAATCAGGCGGTCGCGGCCGCGCGGCTCGGCGCGGAAGTGACGCTGCTGGCTAAGGTTGGCCGCGACGTGTTCGGCGACCAGGCGATTGAAAACTTCCGCCGCGAGGGCATTATTACCGACGGCATTCTCCGCGACGCGGAAAACGCGACCGGCGTGGCGTTGATTCTGGTCGATGATGCCGGCGAGAACTTGATCTCCGTGGCCTCCGGCGCGAATTACGCCCTTACGCCCGGCGAAATCGACCAAGCGGCCGAGCGCATCCGCGCGGCCGACTCGCTCATGCTTCAATTGGAAACGCCGATGGACGCGGTGTGCCGCGCGGCCGAAATCGCGGCCGACGCCGGCGTTCCGGTCGTGTTGAATCCGGCGCCCGCCGCGCCGCTGCCCGAAAATCTTTTGAAATACATTACCTATTTGACGCCGAACGAAACCGAGGCCGAGCGGCTGACCGGTGTTGCGGTGACGGACGAGGCGTCGGCCCGGTGCGCGGCCGAGCGGCTGCGCGGCTCAGGCGTCAAGCATGTAATTATAACGATGGGCGCGCGCGGCGCGTTTTGGGTCGGGCCGGACCATGCGGCATTGATTCCGACCGTGCCGATCAACGCGGTCGACACCACTGCGGCCGGCGACGCTTTCAACGGCGGGCTGGCTTGGGCGATTGGCGTCGGAATGCCGCTCAAGCAGGCCGTGCGGCGGGCGTGCCTCGTCGGGGCATTGTCGGCCACGCGGCTCGGCGCGCAGCCGTCGCTGCCGAACCAAGAAGAATTGAATCGATTCATGAAAAAGGTTTCCAAAAATACTCCATAAGATTCATTGTGCGTTTTCCGCTGTATTTTTTCACTCCTGTTTTTCCTTAACGTAAAGGTTGCTTTTTATGAAAAAAATCTTCCTCACGTTTGCCATTGCTCTGAACTCCGCCATCGCGTGTGCGAGCGATACGATTCCGACGCCGGACAAAATCCCCTGCGCCGCGGCCGATCGGCAGGACTCGCAAGTGCCCGATCGCGTGCATCTGTCGGGCATGATCGGCGTTCGCATCCAAAACAACGCCGTCAATCGGCTGCTGGCGATGGATGTCGATCGCCTTCTGGAAGGCTATCGCAAACGGCCCGGCCGGCAGGCATGGGACGGCGAACACGTCGGAAAATGGCTTCACGCCGCGACACTGGCCTGGGTGTACACCGGCGACTCCGCCCTGCGCGCCAAGCTTGACAACGTGGTGAAGGAACTCATCAAGTGCCAACTCGATGACGGCTATTTAGGTACGTACCTGCCCGCGAAACGTTGGATCGAATGGGACGTTTGGGCGCATAAGTACAACCTTATCGGCCTGCTGACTTACATTCGCTATACGGGTGATCGGACGCCGCTGCCGGCCTGCCGGAAGATGGGCGACCTGCTTTGCAACACGTTCGGCGACGAGCCGGGCAAACGTGACCTCATCACAGCGGGTGAGTATCAAGGTATGGCGCCCGGCAGCGTGCTCGAGCCGATGGTGTTGCTCTATCGCATGACCGGCGAGAAGCGATACGGCGATTTTTGCCGGTATATCTTGCGAGCATGGGAGCATCCCAACGGGCCGCATATCGTTTCCCGACTGTTGGAAGGAAAAGGCGTCGATAAGGTCGGCCCAGCCAAAGCCTATGAGATGCTTTCCTGCATCAACGGCATCCTCGAATGGCATCGCACCGTCGGCGATCAAGACCAAAAATATCTCCAAGCAGCATTGAACGCTTGGGAAGACATCGTTGCCCGGCGGCTTTATATTACAGGCACGGCTAGCGCCGGCGAATTGTTTCACGGCGACCGCGACCTGCCGAACACCGGCGACGTCGGCGAAACCTGCGTCACCGTCACTTGGCTGCAACTGAACGCCCACCTACTGCGATTGACCGGCCAGGCGCGGTTCGCCGAGCGACTCGAACGCGTGGTCTACAATCAACTCTGCGGCGCGCAACAGCCCGACGGCCGGGCGTGGGGCTATTACGTCCAAATGGAAGGAAAGAAGCCATACACCTCGACCCTCACCGGTCAATGCTGCCTATCGAGCGGGCCGCGCGGCTTCGCGCTCGTGCCGACGTTCGCCCTCACGACCGACGCCGACGGCGTGGTGGTGAATTTTTATGACGCCGGTGAAGCGAACTTGCGTTTGCGCGACGGTGCCGCGGTGAAACTCGGCATCCAAACGAAATATCCCGCGGCGGAAAAAATCGCGGTCGCCGTCGATCCCGCCGAGCCGCGCGAGTTCGCCATCAAGCTGCGAATTCCCGACTGGTGCCCCATTCCGGCGTTTCGAGTGAACGGCGCTCTGGTGGAGGTGAACAAGGGCAGCGACGGTTATGCGGCGGTGCGGCGCACTTGGACCAAGGGCGATACGATCGAATGGACGTTCAAGCTCGAACTGCGAATCGTCCTCGGCGACCACGGAAACGCCGGCAAGGCCGCAGTGCTGTACGGCCCGCTGGTTCTGGCGGCCGACGAATCGCTTACCGCCGGCAAAAAAGTTCGGCAGCTTCAATTGGCGTCTCAAGATGTGGCGAAATTGGATTTCGCGCCGGAGCCCGCGCCGGAGGCGTTGAAGACGTGGTCCCACACCCAAGTGTTCCGCGTCAATGTCGTCACGCGACGAATCGCGGAGCCGTTCCCCATCCGGCTAGCGGCCTTCGCCGACGCCGGCTCGACCAAGGCGCGGGCGTACTATCAGATTTGGCTGCCGCTGGTTTCGCCGAAATGACCGACGGCGGTCGGTTCACCTGAAAATACTGCCGAAAATCAGGCCCTAACTCCATTCTCTTCAATACGTTGCGGCAAGGCTTTTTGGCTCTGCACGGTTGTGGCCAAACGCCAAAAACGGTATACTGACAGGTTCTCTTGGAAACCAGAACTGTTTTTGACGCAACCCCTTATTTAGCAGCGGGTTGCGGCAAAAATGTCGCGATACCGATTCTTGAAAGGATTTGCCTTGTCGACCGACTCGAATCTTCCGCCCGAACCGCCCTCGCCCGACGATGACCAATCTCCCGCCGCCCCGCTCGATAGATCGTCGCACTACGGCGGAATGCTGGCGAAACGCATGTTGGATATCTCCATCGAGGACGAACTCAAGGTCAGCTATCTGACCTACTCGATGAGCGTGATCGTCAGCCGGGCGTTGCCCGACGTGCGCGACGGCCTGAAACCATCGCAGCGGCGCATCTTGGTCGCCATGAACGACCTGAACCTCACGCCGGGGTCGGGCAGAATCAAGTGCGCGAAGATCTCCGGCGACACCAGCGGCAACTACCATCCGCACGGCGAGAGCGTCATCTATCCGACGTTGGTTCGCATGGCCCAAGAGTGGAACATGCGGCACGTGCTGATCGACAAGCAGGGCAACTTCGGCTCGATCGCCGGCCTGCCCGCCGCCGCCATGCGATACACGGAAGCCCGAATGTCGGCCATCGCCGCGATGATGATGGACGACATCAAGCTCGACACGGTCGATTACGTGCCGACGTACGACGAGCGGCGATTGGAGCCGACGGTGCTGCCGTCGAAGTTCCCGAATCTCGTGGTCAACGGGGCGAACGGCATCGCGGTGGGCATGGCCACGTCGATCCCGCCGCACAACTTGGGCGAAGTTTGCGATGCGCTGATCCGCGTCATCGACGAGCCGGAAGTTTCGATCGACGAACTGCTGGAGATCGTGCCCGGCCCCGATTTTCCGACCGGCGGAATGATTTGCGGCCGAGCCGGCATTCGACGCGGCTATCATACCGGCCGAAGCACGGTCGTCGTCCGCGCCCGGGCGCATATCGAGGAACACGGCAAGCGGCAGCAGATCGTCATTACGGAAATCCCGTTCCAACAGGCCCGCGACCGCATCGAGGAACGCATCGCGGCGTTGGTGAACGAGGACAAAATCGTCGGCATCTCAAACCTTCGCAACGAAAGCGACTTGAAAGAGCCGGTCCGCTTGATTTGCGAACTGAAGCGCGACGCCGACCCCGACATCGTGCTGAATCAGCTTTATCAGTTCTCGCCGCTGCAAGACACCTTCTCGCTGAACTTTTTGGCGCTCGTCGACGGCAAGCCGCGGACGCTGTCATTCAAGGAACTGCTGCAAGAGTTCATTCGGCACCGCGAGACGGTGATTCGCCGGCGGACGCAATTTCTTTTGGCCCGCGCAAGGCAGCGAAAGCACACGGTCGAAGGGCTTTTGCTGGCCCACGCAAACATCGACGAGGTGATTCGCGTCATCCGCGGTTCCTCGACGCAGATCGAGGCGAAAGAGCGATTGATGCAGATCAAAACGCCCGCCGCGCTGTTGCGCCGTGCGTTGGGCGAAGAGGGTTTTTCAATTTTCACGGAAGAGCGGGGCGCGAGCGAATTCTACACGCTCACGCCGGTGCAGGCCGACGCGATTTTGCACATGACGCTCGGCCAATTGGTCAATCTGGAGCAGGAAAAACTGGCCGGCGAGCATCACAAGCTGCTGGAAGAAATCGTCGAACATCGCCGCATCCTCTCCGACCGCCAAAACATTTTGGAAATCATCCGCGAGGATTGCCGCGAGTTGAAACGGAAGCACGCTGACCCGCGCCGCACGGAGATCAGCGGCGAGGAGATCGGCGAGATCGACATGGAAGACCTCATCACCGAGGAAACCATGGTCGTTTCGATCACCAGCAACGGCTACATCAAGCGCACGCCGGCGTCGGTCTATCGCGCCCAGCGTCGCGGCGGCAAGGGCTTGATCGGCGCGAAGTCGGAGGACGAAGATCCGATCCAACATCTGTTTGTCGCCAGCACGCAC
>CAZWNM010000228.1:0-4962 GCA_964635765.1 uncultured Planctomycetaceae bacterium
TGCCTGGTCGGCGCAAATCGACGTGACGCCGGGCGAGCCGTACTATCACGTCACGTATTACGAGAACGTGCTTTACATTCAGACCGATAACGCGATGCTCACGGCCATCAACGCGGAGACGGGCAAAACGATTTGGGCGAAGCAACTCGGAACATCCGGCTATCCGAGCATGGCGCCGGGGGTCCGCGGCGAAATGGTGGCGGCGGTCGATGGGTCGCGGTTGTTCGTGTTCAATCGCGAAAACGGCGATCTGCTTTATGAGAAGGACACCAAGAGCGCGCCGGGCGCCGGACCCGCGTTGAGTTCGCGGCGAGTCTTCGTGCCCATGGTTGCGGGAATGATGGTCGTTTATCGCGTGGAATCGCCTTCGGAACTCGCTCGGGCGGCAACGGCCAATGCGAAAGAAGGCCGAACGGAAGCCGAGCGGCAGCAAGACCTCAAACTGAATTTGGAATACGCCGTGCCGCTTTGCCATCAATCGAACGGCCGACTTTTGGTGCAGCCGTTGGTGACGCGGGACGACAAAGAGGCGGAACGTCTCGCTTGGGCGACCGATCGCGGATACTTGAATTTCGGCGGCATCGATCCCTCAATGCCGGATGACTTCACGGTGAAATATCGCTTGGCCACCAGCGCGCCGATCGCCGCCACGCCGGCGTACTCGTTGCCGGACCCAAAACGGGCCGGCAGCAAGGGCGTGGTTTTCATTACTTCCCAAGACGGTTGTTTGTATGCCATTCAAGAGGATGACGGCGCCACGCAGTGGCGATTTTCGTCGGGCGACCCGATTTCGCAATCGCCGGTCGCCATGGAGGATCGCGTTTACATCACCACGGATCGGGGCCAAATGTATTGTATCGACGCCAAAACCGGCAAAAGCATTTGGCATGCGGAAGGCGCCATGCAGTTCGTCGCCGCCGGCAAATCGCGGATTTACGCTACCGACCAGGACGACAGTCTCGCCGTCTTCAACGCCGCCAACGGCGTCAAGCTCGACGCCATCGCCACCGGCGGGGCGACGGTCGGGTTGATGAACGCCGACACGGATCGAATCTTTTTGCTCGGTCGAAGCGGTTTGATTCAATGTCTTCACGAGTCGGATCAAGAACAGCCGATCGTTTACGACAAGGATCGCAAGGACGCGGCCAAGGCGGGACTGTTGGCGCAAAAAAAGCCCGAGGAAGAAAAGCCGGTGAAAGTGCCGCAGTCGCGCGCGCCGAGCACGCCTTCCAGCACGCCCGCCGCCGCGCCGAAGGCGCCGGCCACGCCCAAGGAACCGAAGACGCCGAAGACGCCGAAGACGCCGATCAAAAGGAACAACAAGAGCACGAAAGCCAGCGGTAATGCAGGCAACAACCTTTTTGGCGGTAATGCCGGCGCGAACAAGAACGGTTAATGAAATAACAGCGAAAAATAACGCTCGGCTTTATGGACCCTCAGTTAAGTAATGCAACAACTGGCGACGTTTCGATTGGATTTCACGAAAGGAGCAACGGTGCGTTTTTCCCGTCTTCGCGTGTCACTATGGGTTTTGTTGGCGATTGGTCTGCTGCCGATCGTCGGGCGAACGGCCGATCCGGCAACAACCAGGCCGGCCGTTTGGGCCGTCAAACTCGATCGGCCCGGGTTGCCGAATCTCCACAAAATCAACGACAACCTTTATCGCGGCGCTCAGCCGACGGCCGATGGCGTTCGAGAATTGGAGAAGCTGGGCGTCAAAACGGTTCTCAATCTTCGCGAGGAGGCGTCGGATCAAGATATCTTGCGGAATTCGAAGCTCGAATCCGTGTATCTTCCGATGAACGCCGGCTGCATCAGCGAAAAAGACGCCGTGCAATTCCTGAAAGTCGTCGCCGATCCCAAACGCCAACCGGTGTTTTTTCACTGCCGCTGGGGCGCCGACCGCACCGGTTCGATGTGCGCGGTCTATCGCGTCGTGGTCGATGGCTGGTCCAAGGAAAAAGCCATCGACGAAATGGTTCACGGCGGCTATGATTTCCACATCGTCTTCACGAACTTGCCGGAGTTCATCCGAAAGCTCGACGTCGACAAAATCAAGGCCGAGGCCGGACTGAAAGAATCGAAAGCAGAGAAGAAAAAATAGCCTGCATGGAAGACGCGCGTGGCTCTTGCCAACAAAAAAAGGTCAGACGCGTGGCGCCAGCCCAACTTTTCGCCGCAATTGCTCGATGACCGGCGCGTATCGGCGGCCGACGGCGGCGATCGTGAAGCGACGCGAATCGGAGCCGGTTACGTCGATGTGAATGACAACGTGGTCGCGCGGCAAACAATGTTCCACGCGGTCGGCCCATTCGAGCAACGTGAGGCCGTCGCTCTCGAAATATTCTTCCGGCCCGAGGGCCAAAAACTCGTCTTCGTCGCGCAGGCGATACGCGTCGATGTGATAGATCGTTCGCCGGCCGTGATGTTCTTGGGCCAGGACGAACGTCGGGCTGACGACGTTGGCGCGGTCGATGCCGAGCGATTCCGCGATGGCCTGAACGAGCCGCGTTTTGCCGGCGCCCAAGGTGCCGCACAGCGCGACGGTCGTGCCGGGCGGCAAAACCTCCGCCAACGCCGCGCCCAACACGGCGGTGTCCGATTCGTCTTTCGCTTCGTAAATCAAGGCGTTCATTTTATCCATCAATGTTCCCAGCCTTGCGGCGCGATGGGGTGGCGAACGCCCGCGCGGTCGCGCAGCCAAAGGCCCGGCTCGGCGATGAACTCGCCGATGTCGGCGATCGGCACGTCGAGCGGTTGTTCGGCGATGATTTTTTTTGCTTCTTCGGCGGGCACGGCCAAAATTAGCTCGAAATCCTCGCCGTCGGCAAGCGCGTGGTCCAGGGCCGTCGAGCCGTCGGCCCGCCCAGCGGCCAAACGGTGCGCGGCGTCGGCCGTCGGCACGGCATCGGCATCGATGACCGCTCCGCAGCGGCTTTCCTCGAAAATGTGCGATAAATCGAGCGACAGGCCGTCGCTCACATCGGTGCCGGCGTGAAGATCGTAATGCGAATGCAACAGCAACGCTTCGCGGACTCGCGGCTCGAAGTCGAAATGCCGCCCGAGAATGCTGCCGCCGAACGAGCCGGTGACGAGGATGCGATCGCCCGGCCGCGCGCCGTTGCGTTGCAAGGGGCCGCGCTCCGTCACCGTGCCGAGCATGGTGATGCTAATGACCAGCGGGCCGTCCCATGTGTTTGTATCGCCGCCGGCAATGGCCACGTCGTATCGTTCGGCCAGCGGCAACAGACCTTCATACAGCGCGACGGCCAACTCGAAACCATGTTGACGCGGCAGCGCAACGGCCGCCACGCACGCCAACGGTTTTGCGGCCATGGCGGCCAAGTCGCTCAGATTGACGGCCAACGCCTTGCGACCGACGCGGCGCGGATCGACGTTGCCAAGCTCGAAATCGACCCGCTCGGTGAGCATATCGACTGTGACGACCGTATTCGCCAGGCCGGCGGTTCGCAGCACGGCGGCATCATCGCCCGGCCCTAGCCGCAACAACGGATGCGGCGGCAAACGGCGGCGTAGCCAGGCGATGAGTTCGCGTTCCATTTCTCATTCCGGTTTTTGCGCGTTTTCGGGTGGCGGAGCGATTTCCTCCGCCGTGATGCGCCACGAGCCGAGGATGCCGTCGTCGCAAACAAGCTCCAGGGCGAAAGCGCCCGGCTCTTGGATGGGCAATTGCGGCAAGGGAAAAATCATCTCGACCGTCGATAGCCTGTCCACGCCGTTCAAGACCGCTTCCGTGCCGAACAGCACGAGATTTTTCGTCAGGTTGACGAACCGGAGTTGCAATCGCGTTCCGTCGCAAACGTCGGTGAGACAAACGTAGGCGTAAGGCGAGCCGCTGTGCATTCCGCCGGCGAAAACCGCCTGCTTCGTGCCGTCGGGCTTTTGCAATTCCGTCACCGGGGGCCTGCGGCTGAATCGCAACGTGGTGAAAGTGCCGCAGATGATTTTCTTGCCGGTCTGTTGATCTTGATAAACATGGTCGGCCACGACGAGCGCTTGTAAAACTGGTTTCACGGCCTATTCCACTCCCATGCGAAATGTATCCGTTGATACGGCGGCATTCCGTGCAATCGGTCATCTCGCGTTACGGCTTCTTCTTGCGCCACGCCTCGATGCCGTCGTGCAGGTTTTTGACCTGCGGGGCCATATCTTTGCTTTCGTTTTGTTTGTCGTCGAATTGATCGCGTGCGTCGGCGACGGTCGTTTGCAATTCGGCCAGAAACGCCCGCTGCTTGGCCTCTTGGGCCACGGGGCCAATGCCCTTTCGATTGGGAACTCCGTCGCCGGTCAACGCGAATAGCACGGCATTCAAGGGCGGAATCATGCGGCGGCGCAACTCGGCGTCGTCGCCTTTTTCCAATCGCCGCAGTTCGTCGCCGCAGACGGCCAAGACGAATTCGCCCAGCGCGGCCGTCGTTTCCGTGCCGTTGACGCCCGACGTGCCGGCATATTCCAGTTGGCCCAAGGCTTCGACGGCGGCCGTTCGGACGAACAACGGCAGCTTGGCGTCGCCCACCGCTTTGAAGATCGCCTGAAACACGGCGTTTTGATCGCCCACCGAACCGAGAAGGCCGAGCGTTTCCAGCGTTCGGGCGAACAGCCAAGCCTGGCCGACCGAGGGCGTGTCGGTCGGCGACTCAGAGGCGGCCAGCCGAAGCATGGACGCGGTGAGCGCTTTGCGACTTTCGTCGTCCAGGCCGGTTTCGCTCGCGTGACGCACGACGCCAATCATCGCCGCCGCGCGAACGGCATAAGGATATTTGGCGTTTTCCGCAGCCGCCGTCAACTCCTTCAACGCGCCGGGAAGAGGAGTGCCCGTTTTATCGTCGACGTTCAACTCCCCAATCGTCATGACGGCATTCACTCGTACGGCCGGATGAAAATTGCCGGCGGCCAGTTTTTTCATCATCTCCAACGTCAGGGTGTTCAAGCGGTTGTAAA
>CAZWNM010000229.1:0-4959 GCA_964635765.1 uncultured Planctomycetaceae bacterium
CGTCAACCCTGATTCGCCCGGATTCATACTGAAAAGAGCGAAGCCTAAACAATTACACTGTAAGCACTTACGAAAAAAACGATAATCGCATACTATGGCGTTTATCGCATGGGGGCGGGGTCTAAATTTGCGTCGAAACCAACCCATTGGGAGGGGCGAACCGGCCGCTCCTAAGTCACAAACAAGTCGTTTTCGGCAGTTTAGAATATGCTACCATCGGGTGGTGCATCGAGGGCCAAAACAATACCGATGGGTGGCACGAAAATGGCCAAAACAATACGTGTGAGAATAGGTAAACAACTCTCAGGTGGTATTCTAGGGCGGCACCAACCTGCAAAATCTTCCCAAACGTCACGACGGGCACAGATTGCCCATCTTAACAGCACGGTAGGGCCGTCCGTGCATTCCGAGGCGCACAATCTCTAACGAAGCCATCTCCAGCCGGGACTCAACAGAACGCATCCTACAGCGTTCCCAACAGACCCTACCTGATCTTAGCGTGACGCCGGCCCGAGCGAACTTCTGACTCCCCTGCTTGTCCGTCCAATGCTCCGGCCCGCCGCCGGCCACCGCCGCCGGCCACCGCCGCCGGCCACCGCCGCCTGGGTCTATCGCCGTCATGCCAGAAGTCTCCCACCGGCAATTGCCTCTTTCCGCGAAATTTTTTAGGCAAATTTTCGTTTGTTGAGCCATGCCATTTATTTCGGGAAGTCTTCAGAATCTCACCGGATTTATTACCCATTTTTTGCCTGTTTTACCCTCTCTATAGATGGTCCTATATTGCATCTCATTTTAAGGCAAAGCATTGAAGCAGTTCGACGGAACCATCCTTGGGTTTTCAGGACGAGAGTTCATCAGCGACGTAATCAACGTCGGAACTGGTGGTATTCCGCGATGGGGCATCTCCCATGTCGGGATCGTCGCCCGAGGCCCGCAAGGGAACCAACTGCTGTTCGAGTCCACCACGCTCGATCCGCTTCCGTGCGAGATTCAGCACAAGTTGTTCAACGGGTGCCAGGCGCACAAGCTGGACGACGTGATCGCCAATTACGACGGCCGGATTTGGGCGTACCCGCTCACACGGCCGCTTTACGAGTTTGAAGAGGCGCGGCTGTCCGAATACCTGATTTCGACGGTCGGCACGCCGTATGACGCGACTGGCGCGTTCCGAAGTGCGGGTGTCGGATTTAGCTGGTTCGAGAGTTTGCTGCGTCTTGAAGACTTACATCACATTTTCTGCTCGGCGTGGGTCGCCAAGGCACTGAGCATGATCGGCGTGCTCCCCACGGACGACGCTGATCGCTGGTCGCCGAACCATCTGCTTCGACGTTTGCGGTTTCACGAACTTGTCCTGTATCCCATTCGCTTGAAATAACCCGGCCGGACATACGGAATCGTGGCAGAGAGGCTGATTGCACTGGTCCCGAAAACCAGCAGCGGGCAACCGCTCAGAGGTTCAAATCCTTTCGATTCCGCTTATGAGATACCTGCTCGTCCTACTGTTGGCCTTCGCCGGATGCACACGAGTCATCGAAGTTGAAAGACCGACGGCCAATTTGCCTGTCAGTCTGCGGCAAGAAAACTGGATAGGTTCCGCAGGGCAAGGCTCCTGCGTATTTGCCACCTGTGTGAGCCTGCTTCGCTGGGAAGGCCAGTACGATCTGGCCGACAAGATTCGGAATGAATGCGGGAACGGTGCCGGGCCGGATACGCTCGACAATGTTTTGGACCAATACGGTATTCAGTATGCAGAAGAATTGCAAGGTGACGTTCGGTTCTTGGAATGGACAGTGGCCACACGCCGAGGGGCCGGTGTCATTGTCGATGGTGGGAAGCACTGTGTGGCTCTCGTTCACCTGGACGCCGAATGGGCGGTGATCCTCGATAACAACCACACCGATTCGTACATCTGGATTGAACGCGAAGCATTTTTGAAAGAGTGGCGTGAGGCTGGCGGCTGGGCATTCGCGTTTATTCAAGGCAGCCCGGCAGCCCCGCTTCCTCAAAGGACATCGAAATGAACAAATTCTGGCTGGTCTTTTTGATCGTGTTGTGTTTGATTCCGAGTGTGAGTCTCGCGGCCGAGGAAAAAGTCCTCGATTTGCCGAAGGATGAAGCCACTTGGTACATCAGTGTCATCGGCAACAAAGATCAAGTCGAGCAGTTGACGAAGCTCTTCGACGAGTCGCCGCTTGATGGATTGAAGAGTCAAGTGCATTTTCTGCCAATTACGACCGACTCGGCAATGTTCGCCGAACGGTATGCAACAAATCAAGGCGCGTTCGAGATCAAGTCGTACCCTGCGGTTCGGGTGCAAACGGCCGAGGGAATCGTCGTTTATCAGGGCGAAGGCGATGCTCTTTCATCGTCATCTGCCATCTACGCTTCGATCTCGGCGGGTTGTCATCGGGAAGCGATTAAACGACTGTTGTTTCCTTGGCGTCGGCATCACGTAACACCCGCCCCCGCCCCAATTCACGTCGGGCCGGTGGTTGTAGCCCCATTGCCGGCGCTGGCCAACGGCGACCCGTTGCTCGACGAAGAGATCAATCCACTGCTCGTTGCGGTGGCTTCCATCTTGGCAGGGATTGCCGTCGGCTTAGTAGTGGCCCAAGTTCAAGCGATAAAGGCAAAGGCAAAGTAAATGAACGACATTCTGATGGTTTTGATCGTGATTCTGTGCGTGGTACTCGGCGTCTTCTTGGGAAAGAAACTTTTTCCCAAGGTCGCAAAAGTCTCGACCATCAAGCGTGACGCCTTGAAGTTGGCGAATGCGCTACGGTCTTTTGGATTGGTGATGATGCCGCACGCCCTTGACGACATGGTAATCGGTGACGCCGGCGATCTGATTGCTCGCATTCACGACGTAGCGCAAGTCATTGAGGCTGGCAGCGACATGATTATGAAAGAATTGGAAGGAACTTACGAGCGCGTGCTTGACAAAAAGTTGGCCACGCCGGAGGGTCTCGCGCTCATCAAGGCGAAAGTGGCTGTCATTGAAGCGAGGAAGCAGTAAACACGCGGACAACCACCAATGAAACTAGCCGATCTACTCTTCGTGGTTATCGTAGCCGGCCTTATCGCAGCGTGCATCGCGTTTCACTCGCTGCTCAGTGTAACGCCCAAAGGTGAGACGAATTGCAGTGACGACTGCCATTGTCATCAGCAACGCGACTGTGATAAGAATTGCGACTGTCATCAGCCAGAACTGCTCGTATTTACCGCGCCGTGGTGCAGCGTGTGCCACGCCGATGAACCTCAAATAGCGAAGCTCGAAGAGACTCATCGCATTGTGCGAATCGACATCGACGCCGACCCTGACTCGGCACGCAAGTACGACATCACAGCGGTTCCGACTTTTATCGTTCATCCCGGAGCCAGCAACGAACTTCGCACGAACGATGTAGAGGAAGTTTTGGCGGCGTTGAAGCATGAGGCACAAGCTCGAAATACTGCTCGCTAAGACAATCGCGTCTGGACTTACAGGCCATCGCTTAACGAGTTGCAGTAAGTGGGCCGAAGAACGACGAATGATGGGCGAGCCGTTCCCTGGACCATACTCATTCAAGTTTTTTCCGTGGAACAGAGAACTCCACAATAGTTGGTCGCCGTATTCGGTGTGTATGAAGTCCGCGCAAGCGGGAGTGACGGAAAGTGCTATAAATAGGGCGTTTTTCACGCTGGATAAGCTAAAACGCGACGTTTTGTACGTCCTTCCAACAGCCTTAGCGGCCAGCGATTTCTCGAAGTCACGTTTCGGAGCGGCACTCGAACTCAGTCCGTATCTGAAACAGTTGTTCGTGGATACGAACGCGGTCAACATCAAGCGAACTGGCGCGAACACGCTTTACATTCGCGGTGCCCGTGGCAGAAGCAACCTGAAGTCGGTTCCCGTCTCGGAACTTATAATCGACGAGTTGGACGAGTGCGAGCCGGACAAAATCAAGTTGGCAATGGAGCGGTTGTCCGGTCAGATTCACAAACATTTTTGGGCGATCAGCACCCCAACCATTCCTGAGTTCGGCGTTCACAAGTGGTATTTGGACTCGACGCAGGAAAAGTTTTGTTTCGCGTGCCCGTCATGTGGAAAACAGATTGAACTCAAGTGGCCGGAATCGGTTGTGATCGTCGGCGATCGCGCGGCCGACCCGCGCTGCAAAGAATCCTATTACAAGTGTACTGAGTGCGGCGCGAAGCTCAATCAGGAAGACAAACCGAACTTTTTGAAAAGCGGAATATGGGTTCCGACCGTTGCGGCGAACAGCGACATTCGCGGCTTTCATATCAATCAGCTTTACAGCTTTACGATTACGCCGGGCGAACTTGTTTCAGATTATCTGGGAACCTTCAGTAGCGAAGTAAACGCGAAAGAGTTTCACAACAGTAAGTTGGGTTTGCCGTACATCGGCAGTGGCGCACGGATCACGCCTGATTTAATTGACCAAGCCGTCCGTGATTACAGCATGGGTTCGGCGAGGCCGAGACGGGCAGGCGAACGGCTCATCACGATCGGCGCGGATCAAGGAAAGCTCGGAACGGTTGTAGTTTCTGAATGGCTTCCAGTGCGAAACGCTGGCAAAGATATTAGCGCGTCCTTCGATTGCAAGGTTTTGGCGGTTCACCGATTCGGCGATGAGGAGATTTGGGACCGACTTGGCGAACTGATGATCGAGTGGCAAGCACTCTACGCGGTCATCGACGCCGACCCTGAATTGAACTTGGCTAGGGCGTTCTGTAAAAAGTTCGACGGTCACGCGGCAGTGACTCGCTATCGCGGAGTGAAGGCGACAAAGGAGATTTCGGAAACCGAGCGTGAGACTGGCGCGCCAATGCTGACAGTCGATCGAACATTTTGGCTTTCGACTGCCCTTGGCCGGTTCAAAACAAAACGAATCATCGTCCCGAAAGACACGCCGGATTATTTTCGAGAACACGTTTGCAACATGGTCCACACCTACA
>CAZWNM010000230.1:0-4952 GCA_964635765.1 uncultured Planctomycetaceae bacterium
GCGGGCGTTGCCGGCTCGCCGCAAATCACGCCGCTGCCGCAGGTTGATTCGACGATGCCGAATTCGCCGGTCCGTTCGCCGTTGTATTCGTCTTCGGCGGCGCCGCTGCCCGCCGTCGATTCTCCGTATGCGGCCGGGCCATCGCGTCAGAACGAATTGCGTTCCTCGCAAGTCGGCGCGACCGTGAATGGAAATGTGAATGGAAATGCCCCGGGTGCCGCCCGCACCGCCGAGAATCCGCTTCGGGCCGCTCGATTGGCTCTTGCCGACACGGACGTTCGCACGGCGGGAATGCATGTGCAACGGGCAAGAAACATGCAACTTACGTATCAGCCGTCGGACGATACGCCCGACAAGGTTGAAGCCGCCATTCGCAGCTACCTCGAACTTTCCGGCCTCGATAAAAATACGGAGGCCTATGCGCACAAGTACGCTCGCAGCCTGACGGAACAGGCAGACGGCCTAATGCGTTGGGGCGCGTACGACAAGGCGGAAGAACTCGCCCGCCGCGCGGCCGTGATTCCGATCATGTACAATCCGGCCGAGCAGAAGCCGCAAGAAGTGTTGGCTCGCATCGCCGCCGCGCGCCGTCAAAACAGCGAAGCCGGCTATGCCACGGCATCGGCTGGACCGAGCGCGACGGCGAACCAACAAGGCGTCGAATTATTGCGGCAGGCTCGCAACGCGATTTCCGAAGGACAATATGACCGCGCCGAATCGCTCGCGCGCCAAGCGGAAGCCTTGCGACTGCCCGCCTCGGCCTATGGGCGGAACGGCGATCAGCCGGCCTTGGTGCTGTTCGATTTGCGGCAATTGCAGCGACGTTCCGCGACGGCGGGCGGCTCGGCCGTCATGCCAGCCAGCGCGAACGCCGTGATTCCAGCCGGCGGATACGGTGCGTACGATCGCACGGCGGCCAGCGCCGTTTATAATCCTGCCAACGATCCGACGCACATCGTGGCAGCGTCGAGTCAGCAGGCCGTCAGCGGGTCCAGCCAGCGTTACGCGGCCAACGGCGAGCAATCGCCGCCGGCTCCGATTCCGGCCGCCATGCCGACGGAACCCGTCGCGACGCCGCAGGGAACAGGAACGACGCAGGGAATGGCGTTGTACCAACAGGCGGAAGGCGCCGCGAAGGCGAACGACATCGCTCGCGCCAATGAGCTGTTCCGTCAGGCCGCCGTTCACATGAACGAGTTGGACCCTGAAACGCAGCAGCGATTGCGGGCGCATCTGATGTACTCGGCGCCGGCGCGGAACGCCTCGCCGAATCCGAACGCTTCGGTAGCCGAACAAGAGGCCGCGCAACAGCAAATATTCATCCAGAAGGTTCGCGCCGACTTGGCGCAACGCGAGTCGTCGGCTCGGGCGCTCCGGCAAAACGGCGATCCGATCGGCGCGTTGGATATCCTCAAGAAAGCCCGTCAAGACGTGGAGGGGTCGGGACTCGATGCCGCGACGCGCGAAAAGCTCCTAGCCAGCATCGATCGCGCGACCGCCGAAACGGAACAGATCATCACGCAGAATCGTCCGCAACTCGAACTGGCGGCTCGCAACAAACAAGTGTTGAGGGACTACGACCGGGAGCAAAAGGTCCGGGTCGAGGTTCAAGACAAAGTCGCCTTGCTGATCGACCAGCAGCGGAAGCTGCTCGACGAACAACGTTATGAGGAAGCCGAACTCGTGGCGAAGCAAGCGGTCGATTTGGATCCGAAGAATCCGGTCACGAATCAGGCCCTTTGGTACGCGAGATTCACGCGCCGCTTCGCCGACTCGAAAGCGATTGAATCAGCCAAGGAAGACGCGTTCGTCCGAAACTTAAACGACGTCGAACGTACAGACATTCCGTTTAACCCGAGCCAAGGATTTATGCAGTTCGGGCAGGATGCGAAGGGTTGGGCGGACCTGACGAAACGGCGGCAGAAGTTCGGCCCGGAAGCCAGGCAGCCGCGTTTGGAGAAGGACATCGAAATCGAGCAGAAGCTCAATACGCCGGTCTCAATGCGGTTCCAAAACGAGCCGCTTAGCAAAGTGATCGACAACTTGGCCAAGTGCGTCGGCATCAACGTGCAGATCGATCCGAAGGGGCTTGCCGACGAAGGCGTTACCTCCGACACGCCGGTCACGATCAATCTATCGAGCGACATCATGATGAAAAGCGCGTTGAATTTGATCCTCACTCCGTTGCATCTGAGCTACGTGGTGAAGAACGAGGTGCTGAACATCACCAGCGAGCAAGCTCGCGACAGCCAGTTGGTCACAGTGACGTACAACGTGCCGGACCTTGTGATTCCGATTCCGAACTTCGTGCCGACCGCGGCGATGGGTTTGGCCGGCGCGTACGTCAACGCGATGGCGACCGCAAGTCCCGGCGGCGGAATGCCGTTCGGATCAAACACGGCTTCGCCGTTGTCGGCGCTTGCCGCCAATAGCCACGGCAACGTCAACGCGGCCGGCGTCCTATGTCAACAGCAGTTGCCCGGCTTGCTGCATGCTACTTCGTCGAGCGGCAATGGCACGAAAACCGGACAGTCGCCAAGCAACAGCGCCGGCGGCCCCGGCGGACTCAACGGCGGATCGCAAGCCGACTTCGATAGCTTGATCGACTTGATCGAGACGACGATCAAGCCGAATTCTTGGCAAGACAACGGCGGCCCCGGCTCGATCTCTCCGTTCGAGACGAACTTGAGCCTCGTGATCAGCCAGACGCAGGAAGTTCACGAAGAAGTCGCCGATCTTTTGAAGCAGTTGCGGCGCATGCAAGACCTTCAAGTGACGATCGAGGTTCGTTTCATCACGCTCAACGACAACTTCTTTGAGCGAATCGGCGTCAACTTCGACTTCACGATCAAGGACAACGTCACGGCCGCCGGGGTGAACAGCGTGGGCGCAGTCAACCCCAACACGTTGACCACCCTTTCCGGGGCAAACATTGACGTCAGCAAAGCCGACGGCAGCCAGACGCAGGTGGTCGGCCTCGGCACGGCGAACACGTACTCGTCGGACTTGAACATCCCGGTCACGAGCGGCAGCTACGGCTTGGCCCTTCCGCAGTTCGGCGGATTTGACGCCAGCGCGGGCACGCAAGTCGGTTTCGCGATATTGAGCAACATCGAGGCGTACTTCTGCATCACCGCCGCGCAGGGCGACAAGCGCACCAACGTGCTGCAAGCTCCGCGTGTCACGCTTTTCAACGGCCAGCAGGCTTTCGTTTCCGATACGACGCAGGTGCCGTTCGTCATCAGCGTAATCCCGGTGGTGGGTGACTTTGCGGCCGCCCAGCAGCCCGTCATCGTCGTTCTCAACGAGGGCACAGCCATGACGGTTCAAGCGGTGGTATCGCCCGACCGGCGTTTCGTCCGGCTCACGGTGGTGCCGTTTTTCAGCAACGTGACCAGTGTGAGCACGTTTACGTTCGCCGGCAGCACGACGACCACGACCAACAGCACTCGCGCGGGTCTTTTGCCGGCGGCGACCGATCCCAGCAAGTTGTGGAATAATACGTCTGACGCTACGACGAGTTCGACGAGCGGCACGACGGTTCAGTTGCCGAGCTTCGCCTATACGACGGTGTCGACCACGGTAAGCGTGCCCGACGGCGGTACGATTCTTCTCGGCGGCATCAAGCGTCTCAACGAAGGCCGCAACGAGTACGGCACGCCGATCTTGGACAAACTGCCCTACATCAACCGGCTGTTCAAAAACGTCGGCATCGGCCGTGAAACCCAAAGCCTTATGATGATGGTGACGCCGCGAATCATCATTCAGGAAGAGGAAGAAGCGAATCTCGGCGTCACGGTGCCGAACTCATAAACGCCATCACGATGCACGGATATGCAAACGTGCGGATGCGTTGAAAGTGTGCATGTGCGATCCGCGGGGCGAACGCCCTGCCCGTGCCGCCGCCGGCTTATCCCCCCCAAGCTGGCGGCGGCCATTTTTTCTTGGCGGTTGGAGGCTGGGAAATGGAGACTGGGGGCTGGTGGCAGCGAAAGTGTTTTGTTCTCCTTCCCAACCTCCAGGCCCCATTCTCCAGCCTCCGCTCACAGCACTTTTACCACCACGATCGTCATGTCATCCTGCGGCGGCTGGTTGCGGCAAAAACCCAATACCTCGTCGTGCAACGTCGCGATGATCTCGTTGGCTGGTTTTTCCCGTTCGGAACGAATCGTCTGCAACGCCCGGGCGACCCCGAATCGAACGCGGCCGGGCGATTCGGCTTCCGTGATGCCGTCGGTGAAAAACGTCACCAGATTGCCGGACCGCAACGCAACGGCCGCCGCCGCCGGCACCGTCGTATCGGGACGAACGCCCAACGGAAGGCTGGTGCTGTCCAAAACAGTTGTTTCGAGGCCGTCGCCGAACAAATAACCCCGTTGGCCGGCGCTGGCGTAAACCATCGAACGGTCGCGCGGGTCGAGGCGCATCATCGCCAGCGTGACGAAATGAAAATCGTTCGAGTCGGCGGCCAGCAGGCGATTGGCGCGGGTGAGAATCTCGCCGGCGTCGGAGTACATCAGAGCCAGCGTGCGCAGACACGCCCGCGTTTCCGACATGAGCAAGGCCGGGCCCATGCCGTGGCTGCTGACGTCACCCAGCACGACGCCCAAGCAGCCGTCGAGCATCGGAATGAAATCGAAATAATCGCCGGCGGTGGCGGTGGCGGGAAACAGGGCGCCGGCGATCTCGAAGCCCGGCAATTTGGGCGATTCGCCCGGATAAAGCCGCTGTTGGATTTCCTGGGCCATGCGAAATTCTTCGTTGGTTTCGCGCATGACGTCTTCCGCGCGATGCCGCCGGCTGCGCTCGATGGCGTAGCGGATCGAGCGGACCAGCATCCGGTCGTTGATTTGGCCCTTGACGATGTAATCTTCGGCGCCGGCCTGCACGGCTTTTATGGCCACGGTTTCGTAGCTTTGGCCCGAGAGGACCACGATCGGCACGTCGCCGGC
>CAZWNM010000231.1:0-4951 GCA_964635765.1 uncultured Planctomycetaceae bacterium
TGACGTAATAGGCTTTGTGCGACTTTTTATAATATGGGTTCATTGCAGCATCTCCAACAGGTGTTGTCGAAAGTTACGAACGTGAAACTCCTTGGTGCCGCAAGGCTTAACTTGCCGCTCTCTCACGTCAAACCCGCGCATACGAAGTTTGGCGATCTCCTTACGAACAGTCTTTGGGTTGCGCCGCATCTGTTTTGCGAGACTCCCCGCCGTCCTGGGTTTACGCAAAGCGTATGCGAGACGCAGCCATTTTGGCAACAGGTTCATCGTTTCGCCTTAATCTGTAGCTCATATCGTTTCTGCCGAACAGCCACCTCGGTGCGCCCGGTTCGCTCGGCAATCACTTTGTCCGGCTGCTTTCCAAGTTTGGCCAGTTCCTTGGCTGTCCACGCAGCTAGTTTTCCTATCCCGCCAGCCTTCCACCGTTTCCGGGCCTGTTCCGATCGTTGTTTACGGATCGCGGCCGTGCCGACAGTTTGGGCTGCCTTTTGCCGTCATGTGGGTGTAAATACCCTCTTGGCCTGTTTCGCCCGCATCTTTTGGGTGCCGGGATTGGTCCGGCCGATGCCAAGACAACGACGCCATATCCATACGACGCGCCGCGAGACTCCGTACTGCTTCGCTAAAGCCGTGACCGACTCTTGCTGCACATCCTTGACCAGTTGGTCACAAAGAACGAGAGATAGCTTGCCGCCTTGCAGACTGCATGGCCAGCCATTCTCCGTGAACCCGGCAACGACCACTTCCCCGAAGCGGTCGCAATACAAAATATCGCCTTTTCTTACTCGCATAGTGTCCTCAGTTTTTCAACGATTTTCTGGCTACGCCAACGTGCTGCCTCGTAAGAATGTCCGTATTCTTCGGCGGCTTTGGCGCAACCCTTTTCATAAACTGCCACGATAAAATCCCGGTCGGGTTTATCCAACTTGACGATTAGTGTGTGTAGTTGTATTTCCGCCCGCGGCGGCGGCGGTGGTGGCTCTTGCAGTTCATTCAATCGTTCCTCGGGGATGTCTTCGCGGCGTTCACACCGCGACCGGCGTAGACGATCAATCATAGCGTGTCGAACGGCGTGGAACAACAACGCGCGACCCGGCTGGACATTTTTTTGCAGAAAACGTAAAAAAACTGTCTGGACAACATCTTCTGGATCGTGGACATGGTGTTTTTTCGCATATCGAATGAGTTCATCAAAATAGACGTTCATAAAGTCCCAATAGAAAGGTAATACTTATTTAGATCGCCACGCCTGGTCATTTGACCCTGCCTTGGCACTCCGAATCCGTATGGCTCATGCTGTCACGAAATCCTCCTCGTTAATCATGTTGAGAAAAGCAAACTTCCCAAAGTATTTCACTGCCGCCGCGTTGTAGGCTCTTGCGGCTTCTTCGATATGTTCAATACTCTGATGGAAGCAGTAGACAGGTTGACGCCCTATCCGCTTCGGTTATGACCCACAATTTGACGCCAAGCAGCGTCTTGTAGGCCGAGAGCAGTCTACCCTCGTCCAGCAACGCTTGATCGTTAAGGGCCTTGTCTTCATCGCAGACCTCTCCCCAATCGGCTTGGACATGCTTGTCCAAGAAGAATGCGGGCGTCTGCCCTGCCTCTTCGAGTGCTTCGATCGCGCCGGGTGTCGCCACAATTTGACCTAATTGAAACTTTTGCATCGTTAGAATCTCCTAGTTAGAAATCAACTCGCACTGCCTTGGGAAACTCCCGCCAACCGTTAGCCATCAACACGCCAATGAAACCATTTGCCTCTCGCACCGCCTTGGCCGGGTTGAGAACCGTTGGAATCCCATTGACCTTGGGCGGCTCCAATGTCGCCTGATACTGGCCGTGATAAAAAATGTCCACGGGAAGATGAATGTCACGCATTATTGCTCCTTTGTCAGTAAGAACCCGGCTAGCCAATGGCTGAGCCACATGCTGAGTATGTCGTTGCCACGCTCGGACTTCACGCACTGCATAAACCATTTTGCCCTGTTTTTGTAAGCCTTACGGCACCGATCATCGCACTCGTCCACGAACCTGCGAATCTCGCCCTCGGTCATTTTCTTTCGCCGTGATTCAACCTTGTCTCGCCACGACGGAATGTCCGACAATTCGCGGCCCGTGTACGTCTGGCCGCAGACCGCTCGTGCTGTTAGACACGGCACTAATGGGAGGTCTTCATACGTCATTATCTTCAACCTCGCATTTCGCAACCCAGACCCACGCCGACACCCACGCGCCCTCGCCGTCAACTTCCGACAACCGGGCGTTATCGTCGATTTCGATGTCGTCGTTCTGATAGGTGTTTCGCGCCACTTCGATGTATTTGTCCGCTACGGTCATGCTTTTGCCTCTGTTAGACGTTTATCCTCGTTGTCGCCACCGCGCGTCAGCCAGTAATCGCAAATCTCTTCGCAACGATCGGCCGGTAGTCGGTTGACCGTCCTGGCGGGCCACAATCCGCCGCTCGCATCGCGCAGATAAATCCCGACTGCTTCCGGCGATTCGTCTAGCAACGTCACGCCGGCGATTTTGTTGGGGTATCGCGTTAGCGTCGTGTGCTTGAATGGTATTGTCATCACTTCTTGGCCTCCTCGATCGCGTTTGCCAAACGCTTCTTTAGAGTTAGCTCCGGGTAATCGTCGCCCAAAAAGCTATGGACGTATTCGCACGCCGCCAGCAACGCCGGTGCGCCGAGCAGCAGTCGCATGGTAGCGTCAGGCTTGCCATCATGCGGAACATAAATCCTTGCTTGAACCCACGCCCCTTCGTCGCCGTCCTCCACGACTGCATTGTCGTCAACCTCGATGTTGTCGCCGAGAACCTTGTAAAGGTCATAGGACTGGTCAATGATCGTCATGCTTTCACCTCTTTGATTGGTTGCCTGATTGGCTTATTGAATTCCTTAACCCCGCAGCTATGGCACACTGCGAACAATGGCCCGGACTGTTTCGTCCGCACGTTGACTGGCTTTCCACACACGACACAAGATGTTTTCATGCCGTTTCCACTCCTTGAATCTCAAATCCGTCTTCAGCCAACATGAGCAACTCGCCCGTATCCATGTCTTCCACGATGCTTTCGGCGTCGGCCGCATTCTTGGCTTCTACCACGACGCAACCGCCAAACGTAAATGTAACTGCATAACTTTTCATTTCTTTGCCTCACGTAAATCTTGTTCGAGAAACACGAGTTGACGCCGTTTTGCCTCAATGGTTGACGCAATCAGGGCATAAATCTTTTTTGCAGCCTTGCCGCCTAGTTCGGTCGCATAATAACCGCCGCGCAAGTCGATCCCTGTTAGGATGAAGTTGTCAGGCACCCAATCGCAATCAGGGAACAATGTGGCCCACGCTGACGCCAACCAAGGCCGGTTGTCCTGACCGCAGCTTGTTAGGCCGAACCAAACGTAATCGTCGTACTCGAACGCGAACACGTTAGGCAGCTTGACGGGAAGCTCCACGCAAACCGCGTGGAACCCCGTGTTCCAGATAACTGGCCAAAGCGGCTCGATTCCGATGATGTCGATGTCGTTTTGGGCAACGAATTCGTTCCAATCGTCAATGTGTTTTGTTTCCAAGTCCATGATTAGACCCTCGTTGCCTTCCCATAGTTAATGGCCGCTCGAATGACCCGCTTCCATGCCCATTTGACTTTCTCATTTGCTTTGTCCAACTTGTTTTCAAGCGAGTCGTATTGACGTTGCGTTATGGTCTCATCATTTTGTGCTTCATCGAACGCAATAGACGCATCAAGCTGTTTTCGCAACGCTTTCCGAAGATTTTCTTTTGCTTTACGCATTGACCAAGTTCCTTTCATTTATCTGCTCTTGGGCAAACCCTATTGCTTTCAACTCGTCCGTCAGATTCGCCAACTCGTCGCGCCGCACTTCCTCCAAATAGCTTTGGTCGCTATCGGATTCGATTCCGTACAAGCCGCCACTATGGACAGCTTGAATGGGGCCGTTAGGAGTGAATTGCACTCGCGCCTTAGCGACAATCCCGATCATTTCCCATTCGCCGTCGTTGAATGCTTCGTATCGTTCATAATCCTCGTGTGGCGAGTTAGGGTTGCCGGTTTCCTCGCCTGTCATGGCGGGATGAAAATAGCGATACTGGCCGCGATGGTTGCCACGGTCGATTGCGTCGGCTGCGTAGTTGTCGTCATACGTGCCAAGATAATCCGGCGTGGAATCGTCAAACTCGTTAGTCGTTTTGATACTCAGGATTTTCATTGTTGCCTTTCGTTAGAACCGGATAACGACTTTACAGCGTGCCGTCGTTTCTGGCATTTTCCGTAACCACCTTTCGGCCACGTACTGGTTTGGGTATGGCGACTCGATTGCCAACAGCAACCGGCAACCCAAACCCTTGGGCAATTGCTCCATGTTCGTTATGGTTATCTCTTTGCAATTGTCGATGATTCTACGCATAATTCTCTCGTGTTAGAAAACCGTCGCCCGGCCCAATACCGGGCGACGGCAATTTATTCGATTATCTCGGGCCATCCCTGATTTTATTCATGGCGTTTGTCTCCTGGGGTTTTAGTTAGTACAACTGCGATAACGCGGCGGTGCGCGTGCGTTGTGCATTATTTATTCCTCCTCCAATTCGTTCAGAAACTCGCTCAATGCGCCCTGGGGCTTGGTTCGACACGGTTTATCTAGTCGCAGTTTATTCATAAGACCAGACCTCTTCGTTAAAGTATCCGGGGTCTTCCGCGATTGCCCCGTTATTGTTGTCTAGCCATTCTCTCGCAGCGTCGATAAAATCCCCGGCCTTGGTTCCGCAATCCGGGCAATCTATCGTTCCATCGGTGCCATGATGTTCACAATCGCATTCCGGGCATACTTGCACGTTGCGAGTTGACCAGCCGAAACTGGTTGCCGTCCCTGGATAGTCCCAGTCTGTTTGGACTAGAATTCTGTCATTCGTCCACCGGCCGGTTTGATCGT
>CAZWNM010000232.1:0-4937 GCA_964635765.1 uncultured Planctomycetaceae bacterium
GAGCGGCAAATTCCGCGATGTTCAAGTCTATTCCCGCAAATCCGTAGGTCAGGGCCAACTCGATAATTTCACTTTGATGCCCGGCTACGCCCAGGGCCGAGGGGTTTAGATTCTTAAACATAGCGACGCTCCATGAAACGAGAAAATATGCAAACTCCCGCGCAGGAACTGCCCGGTCCTCGGGAAAGAACCCCTAATTATCGCAAAATCGCCGGCAGGTGAAAGGGGGGGCTGGCGCCTTAATCCGGCGAGTCGGCGTTTTTCACGTATATCCACGGCTCGGTCGGCGGCTTGGCCGCGACGGATTTCGCCCAACGCCCGCGAATGTCGTCTTGGGCACGGTGGAGATACTCGCAGCGGGGCATTTCGGTGGCAGCTCGCGACAAGACCGACAGGGCCTCCTCGAAACGCCCTTCGCCGCAAAGCGAATCCGCCCATTGATGATGGACGTGAACGAAGTTTTGGGCAAACGCCTCGAAATGCGAGTCCATCGCCAGTCCTTGCCGCAGCAACTCCACTGCTTCGGCGAAATGCCCCGAATCGCCCAGCGCGATGGCCCAATTGTTAATCGTCGCCAGCAGGTTGCCGCGCGCCGTCGCGTTGGTCGGATCGAGCCGCAACGATTTCGCATTGCAAGCGGCTGCCTCGGCGAATCGCTTTTCCGACAGGAAATCGACGCCTCGGTTGTAATAAATCATGGCCGCCATTTGGACGGGCGAAACCTCGCGGGCTTTTGCGCGATCGGCCGCCGCCGCCGCGCCGATCGTCTTGCCCGACGCAGCCGACGCACATTGTGGACCGCTCGAACCATGAAACCCGCCCGGACATGTGGTTTCCACGTCGAACGCTCCGCCGGGAAGCTGAACGCGGCTCATGGCGTGGCCGGGCATTTCCAGCCCACGGCAATCGAGGCCGAAGGCGGCCGCGAAATGGTTGAACAGCACGGTTGCGCTGACGCAATTAAAACGTCCCTCGTCGAGCACGCGGCGAAGATCGGTGCATGACAAATCGTAGCCGCCATGCAACACGCGGCGATGGAGGAATGCGAAAATCGCCTCGGCCTTTTCACGTGGCGAGCCGGCGACGCTGCCCGACCCGCGCAGTTCCTCGACCAGCAGGACGACTTTTCGCTCATAGCGAAGCAACGAGTCGGCGTCTTCGACGCCGCCGGCGATCATGGCGGCGGCCAGCGGCGAAAGTTCATCGAGCCGGCCGTCGGCCGCGGTGGCGAACAGCCGCTGTTCCATCGGGTTTTGCGGACGGCCGGTGCAATCGCAAGCCCCGTCGGCCGCGGAAACGAAGCCGACAATGGCGAGGAAGACAGCGATAAATCGGGCACGTTGCATCTGGCAATTCTACGATGCAACTTAGCAACGCGCCGGAAAATCAGACCGAGGCTAACGTTTCTTGCCCCATCGCCACCCCCCCCGCTGGGTATAAAACAGGCCGTGCGAGCGACGTTGTCACGCTTGCGCGGGCGAACCGCGGATTTCGCCGGAAAACATAACTGTCCACAGGGAATGTTCCAAGTGTGGACATGGCGTCCAAGACACTATCTATATTGAATGGCCCTCATGCGGCGAATCCGCCATTTTTCCGGAGAATTGCCGTGGTTTATGGGTTCCATGGGTGGTTTGGCTGGATGACTTGGTTATTCGACGCGGTTGAAACCGCGGACACGAGATTTTGGCTATTGTCGCTCGTGGTTTTTGGCATCGAGCGGCCCATTTTTTTGGGTTTTGGCGTGTCTGTTTGGCGAAGTCAGGAAGACTTTTCCGGCAGCGTTAGATTTCCGGGATTTATTTTGGCGTTTCGCGGCAGGAGAAGCGTCAAGGTTTTCCCAGTTTGCGCCTGTGGAAATCTTTGCGCTTTCGGAGATGTAAACCTTTTGCTGGAAAAGTGTTGCGTTCACTAAAGGCACGTTCGCCGAGAGGCCGATACCCTTCACTGACCCTTAGCAAACATTGCGTGCCAAGGTGGCACGCCTCGAGGGCGCGTCAGGCAACCGGATCGGGAGAGTAATCGAGTCAAGGAATGACTCGACGGCCCTGGCGCAGTACACCGTATGAACTGTGGGTGGCGACCCGTTTCCCACAACCCCAGTTCACTGTAAAGGAGTGGTTGCTCAATGAGAAGCAAAACAATTTTTGGAGCGCTCCTGGTGAGCGTGGCCCTGTGCAGCCAGGGGTTCGGCTTTGAACTCCTAGATCGCGTGCTTGGGCGTGAAGACGGTGGCTGCGGCGAGTGCAACGCTTGCAAGGCCGCCCCGTGTGCACCATGTGCGAAAACCTGTGCGCCGACTTGTGCGGCGACCCGTGCAAAACCGTGTATTCCAAACGTGTGCGAGAAGCCGTGCGAGAAGAGGTGTCACGCGACGCCGATCCGCGATTTGTTCGACAACATCAAGGATCTGTTCGAAGCCAAGGCTTGTGTGGTTGAGCCATGCGGTTGTGAAGCTTCGAAGTGCTGCCCGGAACCGTGTGCGAAAGCCGCTTGCTGCCCGAAGGCTTGCGAAGCCGCTTGCTGCCCGAAGACCTGCGAAAAGGCCAAGGGTTGCTGCGAAAAGGGTTGCTGCGAAAAGGCTTCGTGCGCTCCGACTTGCGAGAAGGTTTGCCAGCCGAAGACCCACAAGTTGTATCGCCGCCCGGTTGTCGAGTTGATCGAGAGCCTGTTCTGCTGCGAAAAGGACGAATGCGGTAGCTGTGAAGCCGCCTGCGGTGGCACCGCCGCTCCGGCCGCTGCTCCAAAAGCTCACGCCAAGGGCACTGAAGCCGCTCCGGTTCCGGCCCCCAAGGCTGATCCGCAAGCTTCGATCCAAGGCAGCGGCATTTATCAGGCTTCCCGTAGCTTGGTCCGCAACTAACAAAGATTTCGCCTAACCGCGAATCCAATCGCAACGCAGGTCCGCTCGGAAATATTCCGGGCGGACCTGTCTGCTTTTCTTGGCGCTCGGTTGGCCGACAGCACGCATTGCGTCATCGCCCGTGGGGCCGCCGTTCGGAATACGGCTGATCGAATGGTAGGGAAATCCCGTATTACCGCTGAAAAGCCAGGCGATTGCTGCGTTATCATCGTCAAAAACTTGCTCTTTTTCCCGCATTATTGAGGATTGTTGAGCTACGTTTAAGATACGATGGGCGATGTTGGTTCTTGCTTCGTGGAAATGGTGGTTTATGCGTGCAATTTGTAATTCCGCGAAGCCGTCCGACTACAAAGTCTTGTTGGTCGACGATGACCCCGCCATGTTGAGAATCTTGTCGCAGTGGCTGGAAAAGGCCGGATATTCGGTGCGAACCGCATGCGACGGCCAAGAGGCGCTCGAAGCCATCGAATTGGAATGCCCCGACTTCCTCGTGACCGATTGGGAAATGCCGTGCATCGACGGTTTGGAACTGTGCCGGCGCGTGCGCGAGATGGCCCTGCCGCATTACATCTGCATCGTTTTTCTGACGATAAAGACCGGCGTCGATGAAATGATCGCCGGCCTCGAAAGCGGCGCCGACGACTTCCTCGCCAAACCGATTACGGAAGGCGAATTGCTCGCCCGAATGCGGTCGAGTTCGCGCGTGCTTGAATTGGAACGCCGCTTGAGCCTCATGGCGCATACCGATTGTCTCACCGGCTTGCCCACGCAACGAACGTTCTACGAATGCCTGGAGAAGGAGTGGCATCGATCGAAACGGTTCCATCTGCCACTGAGTTGCGTGATGCTGGACATCGACTTTTTCAAGCAAGTCAACGACGTATACGGCCATCCGACCGGCGACTCGGTGCTGAAATTCGTCGCGGAAATGCTGGTGGACAACAGCCGCGGCAGCGACACGGTATGCCGTTACGGCGGCGAGGAATTCTGCATTCTGCTGCCGGAAACCGACGAAAATGCCGCCGCCGTCTGGGCCGAACGCGCCCGCATCAGGCTTTCCGCCTTGCGATGCCCTGCCGGTCCCAAACAATTGCGGTTGACCGGAAGCCTCGGCATTGCTGAACGCCGCGACGATACGCAAACCGCGGAGGAATTGGTCGACCTGGCCGATCAATCGCTGCTTTGGGCGAAACGGGCGGGCCGCGACCGCGTCATCCGCTACGCATCGTTGGTCGATGCCGCGGAACCAAACCTGAATCTTGCCGACCGGCACGACGGCGTGTTCCGAAACGTGCTCGCCCGCGACGTCATGAATCCGCTGGTCGTTTGCCTGCAGGAAACCGACACGATCGACGAGGCCGCGAAGTTTTTCGCGCAGTCGGGCGTCTCCTCGACGCCCGTGTTGGCAAAAGACGCCGCGCTGGCGGGTTTCATCTCGGAAAAAGACCTCATGGCCGCCATGATCTCGCCGGAACGCTGGCATCGCCCGTTGTCCAGCGTGATGCGGGCGAACGTGATCTGCTACGAGGAAACCACGCCCATCCGCGTCGTTTACGAATTCCTCTGCCGCGTCTCCATTCGGGGCGTGGTGATCACGCGAAACGGCCGGCCGACGGGCACGATCAGTCGCGGCGCATTGTTGCGATGGTTTCGCAAGTGGGTTGTCGAGCAAGACGATGTTCCGTCGGTCGTCTCCGCTTCCCTTGCGACCGGATGTAACACAGCAGGCACGGCATTTGCGCCAGCCCTCCACACTCGGGACATCGGACCGGCCTTCCCGACGGCGGAATGAACCCATCGACCGTGTTGCGATGGCGCTGCGGCCTTGCCGTGTGGCGTCCTTGTGCAATGGCGTTGACCGTTCCGCGGCTGACGCCGATACGCTTGGCGATGGTCCGTTGCGAAAAACGTCCTTCCCGCAGCATTCGCCGCACTTCCTCAACGACGGTTGTTGCGATCATAATTTTGCCCTCTTTTTTTCGTTGCACGTGTTGATGCCCACACCCTGCGCGGGTTTATGCCTTGCACGGGCGAATCGCGCGGCGTTTTTCCGGCCTGGAAAAAAAGAGCGCCC
>CAZWNM010000233.1:0-4936 GCA_964635765.1 uncultured Planctomycetaceae bacterium
TTGGGAATGCGGATATTGTGGAATTGAAGGCCGGTATCGTCGGTAAAGACGCCCGACTTGTCAGTCGGCTCGCCCGTTTTTACATTGACCTGACACTCAAGGTCAGGCCAATGCTGCATAATCCGGTCGATGAGATCGGTGTTCGCAGCCTTGCGTGCGAGCAGAAATGTTTTGATAGCGTCAGTTATCTTCATCGGTGTCGTCCTCGTTGCGTGCATCGCACGCGATGGTCAGCAGTTCGCTCTGCACTTGCCCCAAGGACTGTTCCCAACCAGGAAACTTATCCTTGATGCTGAGTGTCAGTGCATCAACCATTTTGTTTGCAATCCCGATCACTGCCGCCCTGGAAAGCAACTCACCGTGTCGATACTTCGCAACCTCACTGGTCTGTGACAGCTTGGCAATCGTATTGGTCAAAGCCGTCGCCAGACCGTAATCGCCAATGTTGTAGGCTTTTTCCAACATAAGCCGCGCAAGCGCGATTTCGCTTTCAAGCTCGTTTGGGTTATCACTATCAGCCAATTCCGCGAGACGTTTCGCGTCCTCGATTTCTTGAATCTTGTAACGTACCTTCATGTGTTTCCTTTCAATTGTCGAACCAAATGCGCCCAGCGCAATCAGTGCCAAGCACTGTAGTCAAGCTCATGCGCACATGAGCAGGTTGTTGTATCGTGCCGTTCGGGAGAAGGCAGCGAATGTTGCGGAAGTTTAATCCTCGTAGCAACCACGGAATGTATCGTCCGCCATTGCGCACCCAGGCCGACGCCCGACCTTCCTCTGCGGCTAGTTGACTTAATTCGTTCAGGAGAAGGCGACACAGCTTCTTGGCCAACGGTTCTGATAGGCCGCTGAACAGTCCCAAACGGTGTCGTGGAATGTCAACCGGCTCCAATCCTAACGAAGCAAGTTCGCGCAACCAGGATGCCCACGCCGCTTTGCTCACGTTCTTTACGGCCCAGAATCGAGACCACACGGGTATCACCGATACGGGCATGTATCCAATGATTCGTGGCAGCAAGTCGGGATCACGCGGATCGCCCAACTCAAACGTGCGGAATATGCCCTCCTTCGTCCACGGCTCCCACAGGGTCATTCCAGGGAACAACTTGCGGTATTTGTCCCGATAGTGGGGCTGTTTCGCTTGGAAGCGGTTTTGTCGCTTCAACAGGTTTCGCCGTTCCTCCCAATCACTCACTTTTCACCGTCTCAAACGCCTCCACGAGTTTCACGCAGTCGATACGAAGCTCATCGCCGGTGACGATCTCGATGTAGTCGCTGCCGAATTGAAGAGTGATAACGTCGCCCTCTCGTTTAGCGGCAAAGTCCTTAAAGCCATCAAAAGTGCGTATCTTTTCGCCATCTCGCCAAAGTTCTAACACGGTCCAACCTCCCGGCCACCGTCGATTAGGTAGCGTTTGGGTGTTTCGATTTCGCTTCGCAGCTTGATGCCGAGCCGCCATGTCACGCCGTACTTCTCATGGACGCCGTGCAACCACTGACACGGATCGCGGTAGCCGGCGAGGGCGTTGTAGGAGAACGGGTCGGTGCCGATCCACGCGCCGTTGACCAATAGCTCGCCGTCCACGTCCGAGAGCGTGCTGGCCGTGTGGTGATGTCCGACGCAATAGTAGCGCACACGCGGCCCCCCTTGGAACGAGTTGAGGGCGATCAAGCCTTTCTGCCGACGCACCATGCCGTACCACGGCAAGCCCGAGTTACTGTGAACGTCGTCGCCGTGCGACACGTTGAACCCGATCCCGTTGATGACAAGGTTGGCAGACCAAGCATCGGGAATCGTAAACGCGACGTTTTCAAGGTCGCGGCAATACAACCGGGCGATTTGAGCGACGAGATAGTCCCAGTTCTCGTTCGCGCCGTAATAGTCCTTCTTGACCGTTCGGCGACCGTGATTGCCCGATAGATACAGAATGTTGATGTGCTGGAAATGTGGCGCAAGGTCACGGTACATCAGCGCGTGCATCTGGCCGATGGCCAAGCAGTTGCGGAACTGGTTTTGATAGTACGATCGAGACACGGCGTTGTGAATCTCGCCGCAGGTGAAGTCGCCATAGGCCAGCACTGTCAGAACGGGGAAACGATACGTGGGTGCCAAGGTGCCCTGCGTGAAGTCGAGAACGGTGTCCACATACTTCTCAGCGCGGGCGCAGGCGACTTGGAAGTCGTGCTTCTCAAGACCACCAACCTGGTCGGGTTTGACAACTTGATCGTGGTGGCCGTCGGACAGGTGCATCACGACATGCTCGACGATCTTCTTTTTGCTGCTCGGCTTGTAGAGCGATGGCAGCGACTTGAATGGCTTGACCCGTTGTTCCATCTCGGAGACAATGGCCTTGAACAACCCGGCCGTTTTGGCACGGGCTTTGATTTTGGTCTCGGCCCGACGACCTTCTTCCTTGAGCAGTTGGACCTCGGACTCAAGTTCGAGAATGCGGTCGTCAGTCGGATTGAATGTGCCGCTCGTTTCCTTGTAGGCTCGGCCCGTAGCGATGTCGCTTACGAGACTACGGCTGATGCTGTACGTGGACGCGACCGTCGTTTGCGTAACTTTGTTCGCAAGGTCGTTGCGAATTTTTGTCAGGACTTCAGGTGATAGCATTTATTTGTCTTTCTTTTCTCGGATGGCATCAGCAATGGTGTATCGAGGGAAGGCGATAATCCACTCGCCTACAATTAGGTTTATCGCAACAGCGAGATTGGACATAGGTAAACGCCTTTAAGTAGCGGAATTTATAAACTCGCCCATACTCATTAGTTCGAGGTGACGGTTCTCTTTGAGCACGTCGATTACCCGCTTGTCGGACGGTAGATGCACAAGGTCTACAATCGTGCAACCACGGTTGTCCATCCCGAGCCGGTGGATACGTTCCTCAGCCTGGAAGCGATATTCCGGCTTGAAGCTGTTCGAGTAAAAGACCGCCATTCGAGATTCGGTGAGCGTGAAGGACATGCCGCCGCTCTCAGCGTTGGCGACGAAGGCAACCCGTGGGTTGTCGGTGGTAGCTGCCCAGTAGTCGAGCGGCTCTTTGTCGAGAACCAATGTGCCGTCGGCTTTGGTCACTTCCCAACCGCGGCCGTCACAACGAACCACGTCCCAGCCCGCTTTGTGGCATAGATTTACACAGCGATCGAGTGATCCGATAAATCCGGTGAAGATGAGAATTCGGCCAGTATTTTCTTCGCATTCGTCGAGCAGATCGCGCAAGGCTGCGTCCTTGGGACACGGGATTTCCTTCGTGATACGCTTGGTTTTGTCAATCTCGCCAGTACCGTTGCAATTGGGACACGGGATTTGCCGTTTCTGTAGACTCGCAACAAGGTCAGGATTGAGCATGTCCACCGACTGGTAGCAGCGGTCGTCCTGGCTGAACCACTCGTCGATGACCTTGGTGCCGTTGCAGTGTGGGCAGCTAGTTTTCCCATCGGGTGTTTCCCTGTACTGGAAGCCGTCAGACAGTTCTCGCAACATGGTGACGCCAGTAATGACGTTCGGAGCCGCTTCTAGTATCGCGTCAGCAACTCTAAGGACGCTTGCAGTTGGCTTGCACTCAACCGTGCGGTAATGCTTCTCTGGCAGGTCGAGACAATCCTTCTGTCGCTTGACCAAAACCAAACCTTTGAGGCGTTCGTAAAGATACTCGACCTCGTTGATGCTTGGCTCGTATGTGTGATACTCGTGGTCTTCGGGATACTCGCTGCCATGTTCCTCTGGCCGTTGACCGCAGTGCTTGCACTTTCGTGCATCGTCCTTCCAGCCGAGACGTTTCTTGAAGACGCCCGCTTCGTATTGCTCGTTCACAAGGAAGGCAAGCCGTTCCTCAAGAGCCTTGGGCGAACCTTCTTTCAAGAAGCCAGGCCAAGCGATTTCGCACTGTGAATACCAGTCGATGGGCGATTTGGGGCTTGGCGTGCCGGACATCTCGATCGCGTAACCGTCGAAGCCGTACTTCTCGCGGATTTGGTCTGCCAAGGATTGGACGGCCTTCGACCGCTGCGACGTAGCGCCTTTGCATTTGGTCGATTCGTCACAGATTAGCCCCTGCGGGATCGCATCTAGGCCCTTTTCCATGAGCGGAACAAGGGCTTCGTAATTCAGCATCTTGACATTGATGGCGGGGTCGATGTCCCACAGACGAAACTCGCGTTGGATGTTGGGCAGACTGCTCTTTGGGCCGAGCCAGAGCCAATCCTTGATGCCTGACATCTCGATCACGAGTTGGGCGACCAGCGTTTTCCCGACCCCAGGCTCGCCCGCTAGGACGCCATAGTGATAGGTCAGGTAATTGTCGGCCGCGTCAATCTGGTGCTGAAGCAGCTTTCGGCCTTCCTGGAAATACTTGTCCGCGTACTTGAAATGTTGAATGGGACGGTCGAACCAAGCGTACACGTCCTCGCCCATCAAGAAGCCCAATTGAAAGCGATTGTGCGGGCAGTCCGCTACCGACCAAATCTTCCTGGGCACAGCGTCATATTGATGCCACTTGGCACCTGCCATCGACTTAATCTCGCCTTTGAGCGCGAATGCGGACTTCAGGAAGTAGATACGACCCTCCTTGTACTCCAACAAGGCGTCGGAGCGAATGAGCGAGCCTCCTTCAGAGCGGTGAATTAGTTTGACGGGCTTAATCATTCTCTAACCTCGCTACGATGATGTCACAGTTGTGTGGGTCTTTCTCGACGCAGATGCACGCCAGCCCGAGCTTCTTGGCTGCCAGGGCGGTTGTCCCGCTTCCGGCGAACGGGTCGAGAATGACGCCGCCCGTCGGCGTCGAGAGAAGCCGCAGCAAATACGTCATCAACGCAAGCGGCTTGACCGTGGCGTGGTCATTGCCCTCGCCGCGTTCTTTCTTCGCGGCTTTGGCACAGTAGAAGAAGCGGCTTGCTCCTCCTGCATCACCATAAGTGGTTTGCACGTCGC
>CAZWNM010000234.1:0-4905 GCA_964635765.1 uncultured Planctomycetaceae bacterium
TCGAGCGGTTGTTCGTCCTGGGCGTGCATCTTTATTGTGACGGCCAAACGGCTCGTGCGGCGAAGTATTTCGCCCAGGCCCAGCACGTCGCCGGCGGCGACAACGCCAACTATCCGCACGTTTTCTTGGCGAAAACAGGGAAATAGCCGCACGGGGCCGTTCGACAGAGGCGGAAGAGAACAGTCACTTGGCCTACCAATCAATCGTAGCGTGCCACAGGAATTCTCCGGAATTTTCGCCCGCCGGCATTCTTCGCCTTTGTGAAATGGAATTCATGCCGTTCCGAAAACATTCTTAAAAATTCTTGCTCGCACATCTTGACGCATAAGGCAAAACACCTTAGAATGAATACACTTTGCCTTCCTAGTGTTGAAAAACGCCGGCATCCCTATACAATGCCACGCCCCACAAAATCTGTTACGGAAACCGAATTTGCAATCTTCAACGTGCTTTGGGACTGCGGCCCAACCACCGTTCGCGGAATCGTTGAGGCCGTCTACCGAAAGCATACGCATTCGCTGCACGCCGGTGTGAAGAGTCTGTTGGAACGACTTGCCGATAAGGGTTTTGTCGTTTGTCGGCAGGAGGGAGGCGTCCATCTTTTCGTGGCAGCCGTGGAACGAGAGGCTTTCGTCGCCCAACAACTTCAATTGCTTGCCGACAGCAATTTCGGCGGCTCGCTGACGCCCTTGCTGAATGCCCTCGTCGACAACGTAAAGCTCAGCCGGAAAGACCGCGAGACGATTCGTAAAATCATCGAAAAAATCGACTGACCGCGAAAAAACGGAGCGTCCAATGTTCAATGCGCTATTGTGGAATCTGCTGTTGACCGCCGGTTTGGCGATTGTGCTTGCCGGCGTTTGCCGTTTGTCTTCGCTACGCAAGCGGCCGGCGTTGAGACATTGGCTTTGGCTGCTGCTGTTGGCCAAGCTCGTAACGCCGCCGCTCGTTGCCGTGCCGCTGCTGCCCGCGGTTGCCGGCGTCGGCGACGCGGCCGCGATTGCGATTTCACCCGACAGGCCGTCGGTGCATGGCGAGCCGGCTTGGGATCAGCGCATTCAGGCCAATCCGGCCGTCGATGACGCGAGTTTCGGCTCGGCCAATCGCGGCGAGGTTGGAACCGCCTCCCCAGGGCTCCAAAATCGCGTGCGGATGCTGTTTTTCGGCGGGCTGTTGGCGTTCTCGTTGCTCGGGACATTCGTGCTATGGATGGTTCAAGGCGTTCATGCCGTAAAGCTCTATCGGTGGCTAAAACGAGCGGGGGTTGAGGATTCCACATTGGCCGCCGCTTGCGCGGAAGTCGCGTCGAGCATGGCGATTCGCGGCGACGTGCGAAGTTGTGTCGTCGATGCGCGAACGACGCCGCTGCTATGGGGATGGCGGCGGCCGCTGGTCGTCGTGCCCCGCCAACTCATGGACGACCTCGGTCCGCAACAACTGCGCGGCATTGTCGCCCACGAGCTTGCCCACTTCGTGCGGCGCGACCATTGGGCAAACCTATTCGTGTTCATCGTCAAAGGGCTGCTGTGGTGGAATCCCGTGGTGTGGTGGGCCGATCGTGAATTGCGTGCGGCGCAAGAGCTTTGCTGCGACGCCATCGCCATCGACCGCTGCAAGACGGATCGCCGCGGCTATGCCGTAACGCTTCTCAAAGCTCTGGACTTCATCCAGACGGAGCCATTGGCGCCTTGCGTGTTGGCTTCGGGAATGGGGTCTAGGGGGTCCATTTTAAGGAGATTTGAAATGATTGGCGATGCAAAACTTTCCTACCGGCTGTCGCGATGGACTTTTTTGGCGATGCTGGCCTTGGCGATTCCTTTGGTCTGCATGCCCGTGCATGGCCGTGAGAAAGGCCGCTTGCAAGCCGCGCCGCCGGCCACGTGCGATGTCGGCAATGATAACACGAATGCCAACCCCATCAAAACAGAACAAGCCAAGACCGCCGGAGCGGCCGATAAGCCGGCGATTGATCCCGATACGAAAAAAGCACCCACAATGCCGAAGGAAGAAGTTTTTGGCGAACGTCCACGGGGAAACTGCTCGATCAGCGGCAAAGTCATCGACGAGGCGACCGACAACCCTGTCGAACATGCAAGAATGTACTTGTTCTACAACGTTACCTTTGGCTCGATCTTCATTGACACCGCCGCCGACGGCACTTTCGCATTCAAGGATATTCCCAAGGGACCATATTCGTTGCAGGTGTCCCATACGGCCGGATACCAGGATGTCTCCTATAATCCCGAAGGCAAACCTCTCCCACTCCCGCCGTTTTCGTTTCACGACGGCGAGCACCGCACTGGTATCGTGCTGAAAGCCAAGCAAGCGTGTCGTATTTCGGGAAAAGTCCTGGATGAAAATGGAAAGATACCGGGAAAAATCAACACGTTGGAGGTCTTGGCCTGGCTTAAAAGTGACGACGGCAAGGGATATCACACCGAACATGCGATGGTCAACCGAGCCGACGGCTCTTACTCGATCGACGGACTTGACGGCAAGCCGGTTTATGTGATGGCAATCAACTGGCCAGCGGCAAGGGAAGGCAATGCCTCTCCGCCGGTCTACTATCCCGGCGTTTTTTCGCGGAGCGATGCGAAGCCGATTACTTTCGACAAAGAGCAAAGCGTCAAGAACATCAATATCACCCTGAAAAAGGAGGGCGGGCTGATTCTGGAGGGGACCGTGCGCGACGAGGCGGGAAAACCCGTGCCGGAAGCATTTGTCGTCGTGCATCGACGCGACATGCTCTTCGATTTTGTCACGGCCTACACCGACAAGCAAGGGCGTTATCAAATCCAAGGCTTGGGCGACGGTCAGTTTCTAGTTCATGTCGATGCCGTTCACCGTGGATTGGTGAGAACGCGCACTCCCGTTGATCTCGACAAGACAAGCAAAAACACGCAGCGCGATTTTACATTGGTGCGAGGCGTTTTGATCTCTGGCAAGTTCGTGGACGAAAAGGGCCATGACTGGCAGATTGGTGCAAGCTACGGTTGCGCCAATGTCGTCAAGGATAAGCAGAAACAACTTTCAAATTCTTCAAGCTTCAGCCTAACACATTTCTGGAACAAACATCGGCCCCAAGATGTCAAAGAAAGCGCCGGAGGTTCTTTTGCTACTGGCGAAGGCGATTATCGCGATGGCGAGATGCTTTTTCCGACGCCAAGCACCTTTATTCTTCAGGGGATGATGCCGGGACACACGATGATTGTTTTTTCACCCCAGAAAGAGCGGCAGAAAGTCCTGAAAATCCTCCAGGACGGCCGCGACATCACAAAATCGGGCATTGAAACCAAGCCTGGCCAGGAGATGAAGGATGTCACCGTCGTGATTGGATCGCCGTAGTTGTGCCCGCTACTACCGCAGCTTTCCGGTCAGCCGCTGATACTTCCCGCGACGATGGGCGAAACGATCGGGATTTTCGGCCATCACCGACGCTTCGTACGCGGTGAAATTGCCCTCAAACCAGCGCGTGCGGCCGTCACCTTAAGGCCCCCCTTGATCGCGCGTTGATTGCGGAAGCAGTCGCGGATTGTTAAGATGAGCAGGCGAGTTGAGTGGTTCATGAACAGCAACTATCCACTTATCAAGGAGCGCAGGCCATGAGCGTCAGGGAATCCGTCCGTTTGGCAGTTTTGATGGGACTGTGTGTTGCAATTATCCCCTCCGTGGCGCGGAGCGACGATCCTGCGGCCCCCAAACTCCGTTACGGCTTTCAAACCGATCGAGAATATCCCTACCAGATTGAGATGCACGCGAAAATTGTGGATGAAAAGATTGATCGCCAGGGCGAATTGGTCTACAAGGTTCTCTCGACCAGCGGCGATCAGGCGGTGTTGAAGACGAGCGGTTCGGCTGGGATGCAGTTTGAGCACATCGGCGGAATGGGGTTCCGACGGTTTGGCCCGCCGCGTTTCATGCCGCGCGGCCCGGAAGGGATGACGGTGAACCGCCGTGGAACGGTGCTCGTCTCCGGCGAGTTGACCCATCTGCCGATGCTGTTGGGCGACCTGGAGACGCTCGTTTTCGAGGAGTTTCCCGACGATGCCAAGAAGACTTGGGAGAAGACACGCGACGTTTTGATCGAAGAAACGGAAGTCAGCGGCCATTTTGGGCCGCACCGTATCTCGACGGCGCTCACGCAGCACACGGCGAAGGAAGTGATCCAATCCGAGGTCGCCGACGCTCATGGCGACGTGGTTCGCATCAGCAGGAAGTACTCGCTCAAGAGCGGCGAAGTCGACAAGATCGTCCGTTTTGACATGACCGGCTCGGGCGCCATTGAGTTTGACCGCAAGGTGGGTATGCCCAAGAAATGGTCGATGACCTATGAGGTCAAAGTCAGCAGGTCAGGCGTGACTCTCACGATTCCGATCACGATGACGGCGCGGCTGTTTGGCGACGCGGAGTGGGCGGAGCACAAGAAAAAACAGGAAGAGACCGCCAAGGCCGCCAAGACGGCCGCCGCCGAGGCCGCCCGGCCGAAACCGTTCAAGGCCGGCGAGCGGAAGGAATTGATCGCGCAACTGGCATCCTCGGACGATCAACAACTGATTGCGGCGGCCGACCGGCTTTCCAAGGCCATACGCGACGACGCTCCAGACGATTTCGCGCGGCCGTTGGCGGTGCTGCTTTCCAGTCACAACGCTTGGCTTCAGGCGGCTGCGGCCAAGGCCCTGGTCGTTTGGGCGACCGCCGACGCGGAGGACTCGCTCGTGCAACTCCTCAAAGTCGAAAACTTCATGGTTTGCCCGCCGGCGATCGAGGCGCTCGCGCGGCTTAAGACCGAAAAGGCCGCCGAAGCCGTGGCCGCGCAGATGCCTCGCTACCGGGGCGAGACGGGAAAGGCCCTGAAGGCGATGGGCCCAATCGCCGAGGCCGCGACCATTGGACTTCTGAAAAACA
>CAZWNM010000235.1:0-4898 GCA_964635765.1 uncultured Planctomycetaceae bacterium
ACTCTACGGCTATTTCGCTCGACATAGCCCGTCTCCCCGCGAGAATCGTCACTCTCGGCCTCTACTTTCACCACCGCTACAACCGACACTAAGATACCGGGGCTTATCCGTATCGTCGCGGCCGTGGTCGCAGTGTAGGCATTGTAAGGCATGTACATGGCACCACAACGACTGGTGGCTTGCCCGGAGTTGAGATTCGCAGTATGATAAACCATTCATCCGGCACAGATGATACGACAGGTCGCCCTCGATTGTGGATGTGGCCTGTCGAGTCTCCCTGTTCAAGCGAACTTGTCGAGGAGGCTCAATCGGCTTATGCGCCAAAGGCGCAGAAGCAGGCGTCGGTTGTAACGCGGGGATCGAGTTCTTCCCCCCAAGCCGCCGAGAGATTGCCTATGTACGTCCTTGAAACCCGCAGCCTGAAGAAGTCCTACGGGACCGATGGCCAGGTGCGAGTCCACGCTTTGCGAGGCGTCGATCTTCAGGTTCGCAAGGGCGAACTGCTAGCCATCATGGGGCCATCGGGCTCCGGCAAAAGCACGATGCTACACATTTTAGGTGGTGTCGAAACTCCGACCAGCGGCCAGGTTCTCCTGGAAGGCGTCGATCTGGCCACCTTGACCGATGACCAACGAACCATCGTCCGCCGCGAGCGGATGGGTTTCATTTTCCAGTCGTTTAATTTGCTTCCGGCGTTCACGGCCGAGGAAAACGTGGCCCTGCCCCTCGAACTGGGCGGCGTGAAGTCGTCGAAAGCCCGGCAGAGAGCCGCCGATGCCTTGCATCTGGTCGGCATGTCGCACCGCCGCGATCATATTCCCAGCACGATGTCGGGCGGCGAGCAGCAGCGGGTGGCCATCGCCCGAGCGCTGGTGATTCGCCCCGCCTTGCTCTTGGCCGACGAGCCGACCGGCAATCTCGACAGCGCGAACGGCCGCCAAGTGACGGCCCTGTTGCGGCGTCTGGCCACACAAGACGATCAAACGATCGTCATGGTGACGCACGATGCGAACGTTGCCGCGCAGGCTGATCGGCTGGTGCGATTGCGTGACGGTTTGGAAGAGACCGACGAGAACATTGAGGCCGCCGCGGTGCGCGCCCGCGCCGCGTCGGCAAGGTCGTGCTTGTTCAAGACCAGGGGCTAAATCGAGGGACTAGGGGCTAGGGACTAGTGGTTGGGGATAGAGTTTTTCTAGCCCCTAGCCCCTAGTCCCTAGCCCCTGATAAAAAAATGATTCTTTGGAAATTCACGTTCCGTGAAGTGAAAAATCGGCCGGGCCGGGCGATGCTCACGCTGTTGAGCATTGTCATCGGCGTTGCCGCCGTCGTGGCGGTTACGGTCGGCACGGCGACGACCAAGCAGGCCTTTCAGGAGATGTATGTGAGCGTGACCGGCAAGGCCGCGCTCGAGATCGTGACGGCCGGCGACGGCTTCTTCAGCAGCCGCGTGCTGGCCGACATCCGAAAAACGCCGGGCGTCAAAACCGCCGTCCCCTCGGTCCAACACCTCTCCAATTTGCGATTTAAGAATAACAAGCTCGGCCTGCTCGCCATGGGCGTCGATCTCACCGTCGATAAAGCGGTGCGCGACTACGATCTGCGAGAAGGCCGATTCTTCGAGAAGAGATATGAAGTTCTGCTGGAAACCGGCTTCGCCAAAGGGATCGGCGCCGGCGTCGGCGACGAAGTAAAAATACTAACGTCGCACGGAATAAAAACCTTCACGATCGCCGGTTTGCTCGCGCCGAGCGGCGCAGCCGGTTTCAAGCAAGGCAGCATCGTCTTCATGCCGCTGGCGACCGCCAAATCGCTGTTCGCCAAGTCGGGCGACGTCAACATGATTAGCGTCGTGCTGGACGACGCGGCCGATGAAAAAGCCGTCGCGGCGGCGCTCGCCTCGCGGTTGCCCGACGGGCTTACCGCCCGGTCGCCGGCCGAGCGGTCACAGCTTTCCAAGGAAATGATCGAAAAAGTCAAACAGGGCCTCGACGTCTCCTACGTGGCCATTATGACCTTGGCGTTTTGCACCATCCTGAATACCTTCTTGATGAATGTCGGCGAGCGGCGGCGGCAACTGGCCGTGTTGCGGGCCATCGGCGCCACGCGGCGGCAACTCATTACGATGTTGTTGGTCGAAGGTGCGGCGATGGGATTCGTCGGCACGCTGTTGGGCACGGCCGCCGGCCTCGGGGGCGCATATCTGCTCACGCAGTCGATGGGCAAGGTGTACGTCACGACGATGCCCGCCTTGCGAATCACGCCGCTTCCGTTCATCGTGGCCGGATGCATCGGACCGATCGTTTCCATTCTGGCGATGTTCATTCCGGCTTGGCTCGCCGGCCGCGTTTCGCCGCTGGAAGGCATGAGATTCGTCGCCTCGGACCGCCAATTCCGCATTTCGTTGTGGTACGTTCTTTTGGCCGTCACCGCGTTTCTGCTGACGGGTTCGACCATGGGCGCCTGCATCGCTGGCTACTTGCCCGCGAGGCTTTTGATTGCCGTCGGCGCGTTATTCACCCTCTCGTTCTTGTTGGTGCTTCCGTTGCTCCTCGGCCCGCTGGCATGGATTTTTTCGGCGACGTTCTATCCGCTGCTTGGCACCGAGGGACGCATTGCGAATCGGCAGGTGATGCGCCGCCGCGTTCGCACCACGTTGACCGTCGGCATCCTCTACGTCGCCGTCAGCACGGCCATCAGCCTCGGCACCAACATCCTCGATACGGTCGATGACATCCATTCCTCGACGACCAAAACGTACAAGGGCGATTATCTGGTCCGCGCGATGAGTCAAGACATGAGCACCGGCCAGTCGGCCAAAATACCTGAGGAGTTCGTTGATACACTCCGCGCCATTGACGGTGTGGCCAATGTCGATTCCGTGCGAAACGTCAGCGGCACGATTTATGCGTCCCATTTGGAGAACGGTACGCAAAAAGTCGCTGTTATCATCCGCGATTTCACCGACAAGGGCGAATTGCCGTTGGACATTAAAGACGGCGACATGAAAACGCTCCGCCGCCAACTCTCGGAGGGCGAAGTGGTTCTCGGCACCACGTTGGCGCACCGCGTCGGCGCGAAGGTCGGCGACGAAATCACGATGGCAACCACGAAGAAGCCCCAAAAGTTTCGCGTTGCTGCCACGGCCACCGCCTACATGCTCGGCGGCATGATCGTTTACATGGAAGGCAAAACTGCGAGAGGTATGGGCAACGAAGAGGGCGTCGATCTGTTCATCGTCCATGCCAAGCCGGGCATGTTGGCCTCCGTCGGCGCTTCGGTCAAAACAGCTTGCGAACCGCAAGGGCTGTTGTTCCAATCGTTCGCCGAATTGCATCAACGCATCGACGAAATGACCCGCGGCGTCATCGGCGGCCTTTGGGGCCTCTTGGTCCTGGGCCTGATCGTCGGCGCGTTCGCCGTGGCCAATACGTTGGCGATGAACGTGCTGGAGCAAACCCGCGAGTTGGCCCTGCTTCGCGTGGTGGCGATGACGCGGTGGCAAGTGCGCAAGACGATTCTTTCGCAAGCGATGATCCTCGGCTCGATCGGATTGCTGACCGGCACGGCCGGCGGCATGATCGGCGCATACGTGATGAACTTGAGCCAAGTGCCGCTGTTGGGCAGCGCGCCGGCGTTCGCATTGCATCCATCGCTGCTGCTGCTGTGCGTCGGCATCGGTTTCGCGGTGATCCTGGCCGCCGCATGGCTTCCAGCCGAGCGAGCCGCCCGGCTCAAGCTGCTCATCGCGTTGCAGTACGAATGAACTGCCGTTAGCGCCAAGCGTTAGCGTCTTCGCCCATGTCGGCGTAAGGATCGTGGGCGTAGAAGAATTGGGCGATCCGCGTCGCGATCACAACGACGTACTCGTGACGGAAATCGCCTTCTTTTCGGTCGGTGGCCACCGGCATTCCACGCGGATAGACGATTTCCGGCATGTTTTTGTGGAACACTTCCTTGCCTTCTCCGGTTTTTTGGCAATCATAGACGTGAACGGCCACGTCGGCATGACCTTGGAAGAGCGTTTGCCCCGCCTTGAGGTTGAAGTCTTCCAGATCGATCGCCACGAGCATGTCGGCCTTGACGCCCTTGCCGATGTCGGCATACTCGGCGTCGGCGTCGTGTTCGTCCACCCAATTATTAACCTTCTGCTGGTCGATGATATTGATCTTCGACACATTTTCCTTCAGCAGCTTGGCGACTTCCATGGCCAATTCGCGGGAGGCATAGGGGTTGGTGTATTGCACCGATTGCGCCGGCCGGCAAACCACGGCGACCTTCTTGCCTTTCAGGCCGGCGAATTCCGGATCCACGTCGGTGCCCTTGAACAAAAGTCCGGCGGTAAGCATGGCGACTTGGCAGCCGGCGGTCGATAGCATGAGGAGAGCCAGAGCCGTCAAAAGGGCCGATTTGCGTTGAACAAGGGAACGATCCATCGCAACACCTCGCGTCAGACGTGTTCGGAAAGTTGGAAACAAATCATCGGGCCAACAGTCGGAAGGCCCAGTCGATTAACGTGACGAGTAAAACGGCGGTTGCAATCCATGCAATCGTCGAGTCGCCCAACGGTCCTCCAAGCCAAGCGCCGCGCATCGCGGAGCCAAGCAGCCAAGGCACGGCCGTGGCGGCCAAAATGCCCAACAGCGTGCCGCCGGCGTTTGCCCGACAGGCGTTTTGCCATTGTCCCTTCATCAAACAAGCCCAAGCGGTGGTCATGCCGCAGGTTGGGCACGGCCGGCCGAACAACGTCAAAAACGTGCATGGCGGAAGTCCCAATTGCCGATGGGTGCCGCGGCCGTTCGGACTCGGTTCGAGCCAAGCGGCCACCAGTAGCAACCCCAACAAACCCGCCCCTGCCGCCGCCAGCAAAAGCCGGTCGCGTCGGGAAAGCGTGGTTCGGC
>CAZWNM010000236.1:0-4894 GCA_964635765.1 uncultured Planctomycetaceae bacterium
GCATGCCGGCCGCTTGTGCGCCCGCTCGCTGTAACTGAACGTATGGCGGAGAGGTTTGAGTCTCGAGTCCAACCTCGATCGGAATTAGAGTACTCTCCTTTACGATGATCTCAAGCGGCTCGGTCGAAAGTTGACCGGGCCGCTTGGCGTTTCTTGGGAGCTTCCTGGGAGCTGAAGGCGAAGCACTGGCGAGCGGGGTGCGTAAGCACCCTGTTCTGTTTGAAGTCGTGTCCCGTTTCAGGAAAAACAGGATGCTCGCGCATCCCGCGCACCCCCACTGCCAACTATCTTCCGCTGGCCGGCGCCGCGTCGTCGGGAACGTCGAGATCGACCTCCGGCGGCGGACCATTCGGCTGCGATTTCTTGTTGCCGGCCTTCGGCTGCTGATACGGCGCCGCGACATTCTTTCCGTCGGAAAGATCGAACGTCAATTCGGTGTTGCCAGGTAATTTCACTTTCAACTCCGTGTTTCCGACGTTTTTCCTAACTCGCACATGCATTTTCGCAACACCCTTGGGGCCGTTGAGGTCACAGTAAATTTCCAAATCGGTCTCGGTATCGGAATAATACGGCAGCGGCCATTTGACAAGTGTTAGCGGCTGACCTACCGCATTTTGGACTTTCGTATCGGCCATGACCTTTTGCATAGCCTTCTTATATAGATCGGAGTTGCACAGCGTGCACGCATTGCATTCGATAAATCCGAAGAAGCCGACGACGCAGAGCAACATCATCGCCAGCAGCAACGTTGGAACAAACCACAGCCAATTGCGGCGGAACCAGCCGCGGCGCGGCTTTTGGCTATTCGGCAATCCGGCTTCCACGGCCGCCAACACGGGATTATCCGTACTCATGACATCGGCTCCAAATTCAGGAATTCAGGATCGATATCGTATCGACTCGCGCCGTAGCCTTCAAATTCGACCAGCGCGCGGCCGTTGCAGTTGATCGTGACCACGCGGCCCGGCACGCCGGCCAGCCGGGTCAATTCCGGCCGCTCGGCCTCGACGGCCACCTGCTTGCCGGCGTATTGCTGTTTCAAACGTTGTATATCGAGGGGCGTTAACATGGCTGCCAGTCTACCACGTTGGGATTTTTGCGGCAATGCCGGGTTGTTCACATGCCAATTTCTTCACCGCCGAGACGCAGAGACGCGGAGATGAACGGGAAAATAGGCACACCGAAAATGGTTTCCAAAAACGACGCAATCTTTGGATGTTTATCCCCCCAATAAAAATGTCCGCGCCTTTCCTCTGCGTCTCTGCGGTGAAATATCTTAACGTGGCGTCTTTACTCTTTTCCCGCCTTGTAACGCAAATAGGCGTCCAAAAAGCCTTGAATGTGGCCGTCCAACACGTTGTGAAAACTCGTTTCGCCGTAGCCCGTTCGAGAATCTTTCACGCGCTGGTCGGGATGCAAAAAATAACTACGAATCTGCGACCCGAACCCGACTTTCGGCATCTGATTGTACTTCGCCGCCTGCTGGGCTTCGCGTTTTTCTTCCTCGATGCGGGCCAGCCGGGCGCGGAGCATTTTCATCGCCGTCCCGCGGTTTTTGTGCTGGCTCCGCTCGCTTTGGCACGCCACGGCAATGCCCGTCGGCTTGTGAATCAAACGGACCGCGCTCGACGTTTTATTGACGTGCTGTCCGCCGGGACCGCTCGAACGAAACACCTGCTCCTCGATGTCGTCGTCGGGAATGTCGATCACGACCGCGTCGGAAACTTCCGGCGAAACGTCGACGGCGGCGAAACTCGTCTGCCGCTTGCCTTCGGCGTTGAACGGACTGATGCGCACGAGGCGATGGATGCCGGTTTCGCCCTTGAGGTATCCGTAGGCCATCGAGCCGCGCACGGCGATCGTGGCGCTGTTGATGCCCGCCTCTTCATTGTCCTGGCGATCGAGCAGTTCGACGTCGTAGTCATTGTCTTTCGCCCAATTGGAATACATTCGCAGCAGCATTTCGGCCCAATCGTTGGCGTCGGTGCCGCCGTCGCGGGCGTTGATCGTCACCAGCGCGGCGTTCGCATCGAGCGGGCCGCTCAACAGGGCCGTGGTCTCCAGCACTTCGAGCGAATGTTTGAGCCGATCGAGTTCGCCGGGCACTTCGGCCGCGAACTCGTCGTCTTCCCGGCCCATTTCCACCAGCGTGGCCAAATTGTCGCCCGACTTGATGATTTCTTCGAGGGGTTTTAATACCGCTTTGAGGGCCTTCAGTTCGGCGACGACATCCTTGGCCCGCTCCTGGTTATTCCAGAAATCGGGCGCGGCCATTTGCGATTCGATTTCAGCGGCGCGTTTTTGTCGGGGTTCGCAGTCAAAGAGAGTCCCGCAGTTGTAGAATCCGCTGTTGAATGACCTCGGCCCGATCGATTAGGTCGTGTTCCATGAAAAACTACACTCCTTTTTTTTGGTATTTCGCGATCGTTTCGTGTCACTATGTCCTATGCCGATCTTGTTGCATTTTGTGCGGATCAATCTTAATCATTTATGCAAGATTTCGATAGCGTAGGCCCAACAATAACGCTTGTTGAGGTATCTAATTGGCGTTATACTGTGGCAATCCAATGGTCAATCCCCTCTGTGGAACTACTGAAATGCCGTAAGGCAACGTATTGACCCGGAGTTTAGTTAAATCTAAACTAACAAATAATGGCTGTCGATAACATCGTTATTGTATGCGGCCGACAGCGAACTGTTGAGTTTGCGGTTCGTAAGGACGGAACCTCGCCAGCCAAAGAATTCTTTGACAACTTGGACAAACGTGATAGCGCGCACCTGTTGGCGTGGTTCAAAAAACTAGCACAGGATGGAGAAGCTAATCTCCGTTTTGCCAAAAAGTTGTTCAAATGCGAAAAGGAGTTGCCCAAGAACATTACTATAATACCGGGCCATTTATGGACATTTAAGAGGGAGACTCGAAAGCGGCCCGGCGGTGGTAAGGGGATGATACGTATTCCGTGTTTTCAATATCAGCGTCGTTGGATATTGACGCATGGCTTTTGGAAGCCGGCACGATCGAAATGGCCCGAAATCCAATTTTCGATGGCGTTTCAGATTATTCGGGAAGTTGTCGAACGAGAGCAAAATAAGCATCAATAGGGAAGGCATCTTACATGAGCGAGACCGTTCTCCAACAATTTGTGGCGAACCCCGAGGGAATGCGACTGTTCCAACAAGAACAGTTGGCTGTCGAAATTGCGGACTTAATTTGCAAGACTATGCGCAAACAACATGTTACACAATCAGAACTTGCGCAACGGTTGCAAAAATCGAAAGGCCGCGTCAGTCAGATACTTAGCGGCGACAGTAATCTGACGTTGCGAACAGTTGCGGATGTGTTCACAGCATTGGACAAAACTCTTTGTGTCTCCGCCGTGAAAATGTCCGCCGAGTCGGAACCAATGCAGATGGTTTCAATGTTGGTCGACCAGACTTACCAAACCACATCCTATTCAAGCTGGGGTTTTGACGAAACCTTTTTGAAAAATCCGGTTGATGGCAATAGTCAGCTTGCAGGCTAAATGATGGATGCAGAAAAGAAGAATATGCTAGCTTTGGCGTTGTCGCTGGCGTCGAAAGTGGAAATTGGGGGCGTGCGGCTCTTGGCTTCCAACGTCAAATCCAATCTGGATGAAAATCCTGGTTCCTTGCAAGTTGGTTTTGCTTTCGGCACTGAAACAAAAGTCAATCGCGAGAACAACGGAATTTTGGTTCACGCACATCTTAAGGTGGAGGCGACATCGAACGGTGATACACCCGACAATGTACGGCTTCACATCGCGGCGAAGTTTGCGTTGAATTATACGGCTAGCTCGCTTGACGGAGTTTCTGATGAATCTCTCGATGCCTTCGGCAAAGTGAATGGCATCCACAATGTTTGGCCGTATTGGCGAGAATATGTTCAATCGACTGTTGGGCGGCTTGGGCTTCCGCCGCTAATTTTGCCGATTTTGACCGGCAACAAAATTGTGGAAATTTACGAGCAACAAAACAATGCGGATGTAGAAGCCAAAACTTCCCCGTAGCGCATGACGCATCAGACCGTCTTCTTCCATGTCTCGCGTCATCCTTGCAATGTCGGGCGGTGTCGATAGCAGCGTGGCGGCTTGGCTGCTACGCGAGCAAGGGCACGATGTCGTCGGCGTGTTCATGCGGCATGGACAGGAAATGCAGCCCTCACCCCCGGCCCCTCTCCCAAAGGGCGAGGGGAGCTTTTGCGAAATAACGTCGCCCGGCAAACAGGGATGCTGCTCGGCCGCCGACGCCGCCGACGCACGCCGCGTGGCCGATACGCTCGGAATCCCGTTTTACGCCGTCAATTTCGAGCAGGAATTCTCGCGCATCGTCGATTATTTCACCGCCGAATACCTCGCCGGGCGAACTCCGAACCCCTGCGTTGTTTGCAACACCTGGCTGAAGTTCGGCAAGCTGTTCGAATATGCCGATCAGCTCGGTGCCGAATATGTGGCCACGGGCCATTACGCCCGGGTGCAAAAAACGCCCGACGGCGAGACGGCGTTGCTTCGAGGGCTGGACCCGGCGAAAGATCAATCGTACGTGCTGTTCGGCATCGCACGCGATTTGCTGCCGCGGCTGATGTTTCCGATCGGCGAGTTTTGCAAGGAAGAAATCCGCAAGATTGCCGAGAAAATCGGGCTGCAAGTCGCCGCAAAGCGCGATAGCCAGGAGATTTGCTTCGTGCCCGACCAAGATCACGCGAGATTTATCCGGCAGCGTTGCGGCCTATTGAACACGGCCGGTGAAATTGTGCTGACCGACGGCACGGTGGTCGGTCGGCACGACGGTTTCGAGCGTTTTACGATCGGCCAGCGCAAGGGGCTTAAAGTGGCGTTCGGCCAGCCGCGCTACGTGGTGCGATTGGAGGCCGACA
>CAZWNM010000237.1:0-259 GCA_964635765.1 uncultured Planctomycetaceae bacterium
GGCGAAGTGCGTCGGCTGCACGGTTTGCGCCCGGAATTGTCCGGTGACGTGCATCGCCGGCGTTCGCAAGGAGCCGCACGTAATCGACCAGTCGCGTTGCATCAAGTGCGGCCGCTGTTTCGAGGTATGCAAGTTCCAGGCGGTGAAGCGGCTGTAGGGAGGGGCGAGGAAAATAGTGGTCAGTGGCCAGTGGTCAGAGCGTGAAGCGGCGGAGCTTGCTCCGCGTGTTTTTCAGATTTGAGATTTTGGATTAGAAAAT
>CAZWNM010000237.1:269-2160 GCA_964635765.1 uncultured Planctomycetaceae bacterium
GCCGGGGGCTAACAGCCTCCGGTGCGTGCTGTTGTGCGATAAATTTGGAGATGGACGCCCATGAATCCAATAATGCCGACAAGAGCATTTAGAAATTCCACAAAGACAATCATATACGGTTGTTTTGTCGTTATATTTATCGCTGGATGTGCCCACAACTCTCAGATTACCTGGAAAATTGACAATCGTGATGAACTGAAAACCGTCTTGCAAGAACGGATTCCACGGGGAACTCCCGTTGCAGCGGCGCAACAGCTCATGGAAAAAGAGGGTTTTACATGCACGCCGACGAAGAACGGCGTATTTGTGGAAAGACAGCGGTGGCAGGACAAAGAACCGTTACACGAAGGTATTGATTTTCTGTATTGCTATCGCAGACAAAATGCAGGCAATTTTATGATGGTGCGAAAAACCGATGTGGCGGTGGTACTCGATCAGGGCGTCGTAAAAGATGTTTTGGTAAGTTGCTACGTTGATGGCCCATAGATATTGCATATGCAGGGGCGTTTACGCCCCTTGTCCGCCGCAGGCGGTATTAGGCCAGGCGTTTACGCCTGGTTTGGCAGCGTAAAAACAATTGAATTGTCAGGCCCGTTCACGGGCCTCCTGCTTTGCCGAGGAACGGGACGCCCATGATGGGCGCGACAGCGAGTTGAAAGAAAAATGGGAGTGATTGGCGATATGAAAACCCGTGCTGAAGCACGGGCCTACTACCGCCTGCGGCGGACAACGCCCATGAATGGGCGTAACAAATCTAAAATAATCGCAAACTCGGGCGGAATAAAAAATGTCCAAACCTAAAAAAACCATCTCCCTGAAAATCGACGATGTGCAGGTGCAGGTTCCGGCCGGCACCACGATCATGGACGCCGCCGAACAATTGGGAATCCGTATCCCACGGCTCTGCTACCATCCCGATCTGAGCCTCGCCGGCTCCTGCCGCGTTTGCATCGTCGATGTCAAAGGCATGGGCTTTTACATGACCGCGTGCAGCTCCCAAGTTTGGGAAGGCATGGAAGTGCAGACCAACTCGCCGGAAATTCGCCAGGCTCGGCGCGATATCGTCGAACTCCTGGTCGATAATCATCCGATGGATTGCCAAACGTGCGAACGCGACGGCCATTGCGAATTGCAAAACTTGGCCTATTCGATGGGCGTTCGGGCGAGGCATTTTGCCGGACGCCGAAAACGGTTCCCCCTCGAACTTTCGAGCGCGTCGGTCGTGCGCGACAGCGAAAAATGCGTCCTCTGCGGCCGTTGCGTCCGCGTTTGCGCCGAAATCCAAGGCGTGACCAATTTGAGCCAGCACGGCCGCGGGTTTAATACGGTCGTCGGGCCGGCCAATTTGAGCAACATGGACGACTCGGTTTGCATTCAATGCGGCCAATGCATCAATGTTTGTCCGACGGCGGCTTTCTTGGAAAAACGCTCGTCCGGCCCGGTTTGGCAGGCCATCAATAATCCGGAAATACACGTCGTGGTGCAAACGGCCCCGTCGATTCGCGCCGCCATCGGCGAGGGCTTCGGCCTTCCGCCCGGCACCGCTGCCACCGGCCAAATGGTCACGGCCCTGCGTCGGCTCGGCTTCGATCGCGTGTTCGACACCGACTTCGGCGCCGACCTGACGATCATCGAGGAAGCCCATGAGTTCCTCACGCGGCTCAAGGAAGGTCCGCTGCCGATGATTACCTCCTGTTCGCCGGGCTGGATTAGTTTCATGGAGAAATTCTATCCCGAACTGATTCCGCACGCCTCGACCTGCCGCTCGCCGATGAGCATGTTGTCGGTGTTGGCGAAAACGTATTACGCCGAAAAGACCGGCATTGATCCCAAGAAGATTTTCATGGTGGCAGTCATGCCTTGCGTGGCGAAAAAATATGAGGCCGCTCGA
>CAZWNM010000237.1:2170-4892 GCA_964635765.1 uncultured Planctomycetaceae bacterium
ATCGCATGGTCGACGGCACTCCCTACACCGACGCCGTGCTGACCACGCGCGAATTGATATGGATGATTAAGTGTTACGGAATCAATTTCACGGCGCTCCCGTCGGGCGATTTTGATAGCCCGCTGGGCACTGCCAGCGGCGCCGGCGACATTTTCGGCTGCACCGGCGGCGTCATGGAAGCGACGCTGCGCGCGGCGAGTGAACTGGTCACGGGAAAGCCCGCCGATCGGCTCGAATTCACCGAAGTTCGCGCCGTCGAGGGTCTGCGCGAAACTTATGTGGCCATCGGCGAACACAACATCCACGTCGGCGTGGCCAACGGCCTGACCAACGCAAAGATTCTGCTCGACAAGGTGAAGGCCGGCGAGCCGTTCCATGTGATTGAGGTGATGGCATGTCCCGGCGGCTGCGTCGGCGGCGGCGGCCAGCCATATCCGCCCGAGGGCGTCAAGACGCTCGATCCAGCGTTGTTGCAACGTCGGGCGAGCGCGCTTTATTCGATCGACAGTAAGAAGACATTGCGAAAATCGTACGAAAACCCGGCAATCGATGAAGTTTACGATTCATTCCTGGGCGGTCCCGGCACGGAAAAAGCTTACGAACTTTTGCATACGCATTATCACGCGAGAGAACCGCGAGGAATCCGATAGATTGCGGTAAGAGCAATTGGAACAATTGACGCTTGGGATAACTTCGATGAATGCCACAACTCGAAAAACGCTGTGGAGTTACGCCACTCAAAAAACACTGTGGCAATACATTTTGTTATTGCTCGGAATCGGGTTGTTTGTCGCCGGAGCGGTTTCGGGCTACTCGTGGTTTTATCGTCTCGCTCCGCTTCGGCACATCCTTGCTCCAGATTGGCGAAAATCGCATTCGCCATTGGCGATTTGGAATGAGGAGCAAAAGAATTATCTACGTACTAATGCATCGCCCGACCTTCTTTGCTCCGGCGATACCATTGGGTATTATGGTGACAAAACGTGGACATTATGGTTGTTTGAAAATCTCAAAAAGGGGAATGATTTTCGCTTTTGCGGTTGCACGCGGGAGGTTTTGGATTACATGACCAACCAGCACATCGATGACGGCCGAGATGCCTGGATCGCATGGCTTCAAAACCACAAAGAAGAGAGCCAAGAACAATGGCTACAACAAGGCTTTGCTAAATTTGGCGTAACGGTGCATCTACCACCCATCGCGGAGGATAGCGCACCCTTGTTGATGCTGCTCGGCAACAACGAGAAAGATGCGGAAGGGAATGTGAAAATTCCATTCTCGTTGAAATACAATGCGTTTCGCTGGTTACGTGATTCGCGATTCCGTTGGGAAGACTACATCGCCTCGTATTCCGGGTGGCGGTCGTCGGAACGGTTGGCGACCGGCGTCGTTTGCTATGCGCGTTTGGAGGCGGTTTTTCCTGAGCGCGACGGGATCGGATTGCTTGGCTTCGCTGACGCTCCCGCTCAACTCGACGAACGTTTCTTACCGCCTATCGTAACGCGAGTCGCCAAGGCAGTTGCCTACGCCACAAGTTTCGGCGGAATAATTCTTGGCGCGGCACTTATGGCGATCTTCATTCGACTTAAAAAATCATCTCGGCAACGACCGATTTAACGCGCAAAAAACGCGAGGAATTCGATGAATACCTGCACCGACCATTGCAATCATTGCGACACCGATAATTGGGAACACGTCAAAGCGGCCGCACAACTGGTTTTGGGCGAACAAATTACGGCGGCCATCGAAAAATACATGGCCGAACCGCATCCGGAAAGCCAACTGATCGCCGTGTTGCACAACGTGCAAGCCGAGTTCGGCTATCTTTCCGACACGCACTTGAACGCCGTCGCCCAACTCATGCAAGTGCCGGCGGCCAAAGTGGCGGGCGTGGCGGGCTTTTATCACTTCTTCCGCCTCAGGCCGCGCGGCAAGTTCATGATTAACGTCTGTCTCGGTACGGCCTGTTACGTGAAAGGGGCCGAGCGCGTGGCCCAAAAAGTCATCGACGAGCTTGGCATCACCTGGGGCGAAACCAGCAAGGACGGCGTTTTCACGCTCGAAGCCTCGCGCTGCCTCGGCACCTGCGGCCTCGCCCCCGTCGTGATGATCGACGATCAGATTCACGGTGAAGTGACGCCCGATCAAGTGCCCGCGCTGCTGGAAAAGTATTTGAAGAAGGCGAGGGCGTAGAAGAGGGATTGGGGATTGGAAAGACCCGCTTGCGTCACTAGCCACTGACCACCAGCCGCTAGCCACTAGTTCCGCCATGCGCGACACCGTTGAAAAATACCGCTCCGATCTCAAACGGCTTGCCGCGTCGGGCGAGGGAATGCTCATCGACCTCTCGCTTCGGCAGGCGGCGGTCGGGCCGGAAATGCGGGAAGCCGCCGAACGCCTGCACGGCTGCTTTGAACGCGATTATCAACGCTGGTACACCGAGGCATGTGCGGCCGTCGGCCAATTGCTGCCCGGCCGGCTCGATGAATTCCAAAAACTCTATCTCGGCGACGGCCGGCGCAAAACCATCGACGCCGATACGTACACGATTCAAGATTGGCTGGTCGGCCGCCGCGTCGCCGCATCGGAGGAAAAGGAGTCGGCCGACAGCCTCACGATCGTTTCGCTGCGGCTGAAAGCGCAATTGGATGTGCTGCGGTCGGCCGAGGCCCGATTTGAAAGCAGCCTGTTTGACATCCGCCACTTGGTCCAGGCCGACATG
>CAZWNM010000238.1:0-4876 GCA_964635765.1 uncultured Planctomycetaceae bacterium
TGCGTGCCGGCCTGCCGATCATGCAAACGATCACGATTGCCGCCGATACCGTCGCCGGAGTGACAGCGCCGCGCGATCAGATCGAAAAATTGCAGAGACTTTCCGAAACGGCGAACTCGATGACGCCGGAACAACGTCGGCGGATTTCCGAAGAGTTGGCCGTGTCGATCAAGACGGAAAACGACCCGTTGATTCGTCGGGAAATCATCCGAACCTTGGACAAATATCCGAGTCCGGCGGGCGACGTGATCCTCCAAGCGGCGCTCAAAGACCCGGCGAGTTTCGTTCGCACTGCGGCGTGCGAGGCATGGGGACATCGAACCGACAATCCGCAAGCGGTGGTGCTCTTGGCGGAATCGTTGCGAAGCGACGCCGAATTCGACGTGCGGTTGGCGGCGGCCAAGGGCCTCGGCGAGACGAAAAACGCCGCCGCCCAGGCCGCGTTGGGCGAGGCCCTGTCCGACCCCGATCCGGCCATGCAATATCAGGCGATCGTATCGTTGCAAGAGGCCACGGGCAAGGATTTCGGCAACAGCATCGAGCGGGGGCAACAATACGTCAAGGGCGAAACGCCCCAGCCGGCGCCGTCGTTGGCCGAGCGTTTTTTTAAGCTATTTTAATAGATAACCGATTCAGAGTTTTTCACAAAAATGCCATAAATCATGTCCGCGTTGCCGTTGCCATCGACTGGGAAAGACCGTAGTATAGAAACCGTTCGGGTTGCGCCGTGCCGTTTGCGGCTGTGCGACCCGACGACGCCGTGGTCGGCGTACAAACCAACGCCCAGGCCGATACCGTGGATTGAACCCAAACAGGAAGGCGGTGAACGAATGCAGCCCGTGCGTTTCACCGATCAATTCAAAGCGCTCCTGAAGGTCGCTCGACAAATGACCGAATCGGCCGAAACCGAGGCCATTTTGGTCTTGTTGGAAGGACCGGCCGAATGGGCGCGGCTGAAGACTCTGGCGGGCACGGCCAAGATCGTCGTGGCCGCCAATGTGATCGGCGACCTTGCCGGCGCCAAGGAAGCCGGCTTGGAAATCGTCCACCTCGACATGCCCGACAGCCCCGTTTATGAGCGTCTTACGCAATTGGTGCTGGAAGCCGTGGCCGACGACATTCTAACGACCGGTTCGAGCGTGGTGGCTCTTTATAGCGGTTTCGACGCCGCGGCCGTCGATTCCCTGAGCGTCATCAACCTCGACGAGCATTTGAATCGCCTCACCGGCCGCGATTTGCGGCAGTTGGAAATCCGCGTGCCGCTCGATACGTTGAAAATCGTGGTCGATCTGGCCGTCGAAATCGGCCGCGAAGGCCGCGAGGGCAAACCGGTGGGCACGCTGTTCGTCGTCGGCGATTCCCGAAAGGTTTTGGCCTGCAGCCGGTCGGTTGGGTTCGATCCCGTGCGCGGCTACAACCGGAAGGAACGCGATTTGAACGATCCGCGCGTTCGGGAGGGCATCAAAGAGATTGCCCAAATGGACGGTGCGATTATCGTTTCGCCCGACGGCGTTGTGGAAGCGGCCTGCCGCTATCTCGATTGCTCCGCCGCCGACGTGACGCTCTCGAAGGGCCTCGGCGCTCGGCATTGGGCCGCCGCCGCCATCAGCCGCGCCACGAACGCCGTCGCCGTGACGGTCAGCCAGAGTAACGGCACGGTACGCATATTCCAGAACGGCGAAGTCGTGCTCCGCATCGAGCCGTATTTGCGCCGTCCGATGGTCTGGCGCGAGTACGAATACGAGCCGCCGCAGGAATGAGGGTTCAGGGTTCAGAAAACCGCTTGCGGCTTTGCAATCGGCTAATCCCCAACCCCGCTCTCCTCCGGCCGATCCACCAGCAGATCGACCTCGTAGCGCAAATACGGCCGGCTGGCCAATATCACTTGCGCCGAACGAATCTTCAGCGCGCCGACCGGCCGATTGTTCGAATCGACCGCCTCGTAAAGCACGATGCCAGGCTCATTGACCAGCCGCCGGGCGAAATGATAGCGGCCGGCAACCACGGTCGTCAATCGACTTGGATCGCCGGTCGTGCCGGTCAACGTGATGCGTTGCACTTGCTGCTGGGCGTTGAAATAATACGTCAGCGAGCCGGCCACGTCGGGCAGCGACGCGCCGGTCATCAACGTCACGCGGTAGCCTTGCAATTGCAAGTAGGAAAGGCCCGTGGTGACGTGCGGCCAATGCTGAATCACCCATTCGACGGTTGCGTCGAATCGTAGGGCCTCATCCAACGTCGGCGACGGCATGGCCGGAACCGTTCCATACGGCGATGTGGCCTGCGATCGCGAGGCGAAGTACTTCGACGTGTTTTCGATCGCGGCCGTATAGACAGTCTGGGCCCTATTAGGCTCGGCGGCGACGGTGGCTGCCGGAATGGCGTTGGGGTCTTTTTTCAAGCCCAGAAACTCAGCCCCCGAGTACACCGTGATGGGACCGCCGGCGGCCAAAAACAATCCGCTGACATACAGCATGGCCTTCTTGTAATCCATATCGCATAGCATCGGCACAATGTGCGGCCGGCTTGCCGCAACCCGACGGCGCCCGCCGCAGTTTGCGTAGCCGAAACAAGCGAAAAAACGGGAAATGCCCGCATTTCCAATTGTATCCGCACAAGACGCACGCCTTGTATCGCCCGCCCCCACTTGTTAAAGTACGTCGGCATGATGAACCCTCTTCCCCAACTCCATTTCGGCCCGCTTACGCTCGACTTTCCCGTCACGCAGGCGCCGCTGAGCGGCTACAGCGATTGGCCGATGCGCGTGATTGCGAAACGGCTGGGCGCGGCCTATACGGTTTGCGAGGTCATGCTCGACCGATTTGTCGTCAACGTGACCAAGGGCGGCAAGGCGAAGCGGTTTTTGCGCGTGACCGACGAGGAACATCCGTGCGGCGCGCAGCTAATGGGGTCGCTGCCGGAGGAATTTCCGCCGGCGGCCGAAAAACTCGTCGAAGCCGGCTTCGATTGTATCGATCTGAACTTCGCCTGCCCGGTCCGAAAAGTTCTCGGGCGCTGCCGCGGCGGCTTTTTGTTGAGCGATCCGACCACCGCGCTCGCGATTGTCGCCCGAGTGCGCGACGCCGTGCCGGCGCATATTCCGCTGACGGTCAAAATGCGCCGCGGCATGGACGACAGCCAGGCGAGTCGCGATAATTTCTTCATGATCTTCGACGGCGCGTTTCGCCTGGGCGCAGCGGCCGTCGCCGTTCACGGCCGAACGGTTCGGCAGCGTTACGAGGGCCGAAGTTCCCGCGAGTTTTTGGCCGAGGTGAAGCGGCGCGCCGGCGATCGCACGGTTTTGGGCTGCGGCGATATGTTTACCGCCCAAGATTGTCTCGATCTCATGGCCGAGACGGGCGTGGACGGCGTTTCGGTCGCGCGCGGCGCAATCGGCAATCCGTGGATATTCGAGCGCGTCAGGGCGTTAGCCGCCGGCGTGGTGTTGCCGCCGCCGAGTCTGCATCGGCAACGCGACGTAATCGCCGAACACTATCGGATGTCGGAATCGATTTACGGGCCGAGTCGTGCGTGCCGCGTCATGCGGAAGTTCGGCATCAAATACGCCCGGCTGCATCCGCAATCGCAGCAGGTGCGCGACGCTTTCATCGCCGTCACGCGGCCGGCCGATTGGCAAGCCGCGTTGGCCCGTTGGTATGCCGACGATTTGCCGGGCGTCGAGCCTGCGGCCGGGGCGGACGGATATTACGAATAATCCGGGCGTACAGGCAAGCTTGGGCGTCGCCGTTTTCCACACACGGACCGTGCGGACTACGTTGCAATTACGCCTTCACGGCCTTGTCGATCAACTCGCGGGCGGCCGTCGCTAGAACCGTGTAAAGGTCTTCGATCTGGTCTTCATCGACCGCCGAAAACGCCACGCGAATGTCGCGGTCGCCGTCGGCGATCACCCCGACGCCGTATTTCTCCAGCAAATGCCGGCGATACGTCTCGGCGTCGAGTCCCTTCAATCGCAGGCACATGAAATAGCCGGCGTTGAACGGATACGCTTCCCAAAGGTCAACGAACTTCGGCGAACGCAAAACCGCCGCCGCTTTTTTGGCCCTGGCTTCGAGAATCGCCTTCTTTTGCTGCTGTTCGACGACGATCGCGTCGGTCGCCATCGCCTTGACCAAAACCGATTGCGAGAGGTGCGAACAGTTCGACACCGAGCTGCGGATGGCGCCGGCGGCCTTCTTTTCCAACGCTTGATAGAGCGACTCCTCGCTGTGGAAGGCGCGCGAGCCAAACGTCAACATGCCGGTGCGGAATCCCCAGACGAACTGCTCCTTCGTCGGACCATCGACCTTCACGGCCAGCAGCCGCTCGTGGACGCCGGCCAGCTTGGCGAACAGCGATTGCTGCGCCACGTCTTCGCCGTAGAAGAGGCCGAAGTAGGCGTCGTCGGTGATGACGACCATATTTCGCCCGCTCTCGGCCGCCTCGCGCAAGACGTCGGCGATTTGGTTCATTTCCGACTCCGTGGCGGAATAGCCGGTCGGATTGTTCGGGAAATTGAGCACCAGAATGGTTTTCCAACTTCCCGCCCGAGTGGCCAACGCTTGGCGCAGGGCCTCGACGTTGAACCCGCCCTCGGCGTTGAAGAACGGATACGTCGCAATTTGGGCTTGATGGCGGACGCCGAACAGCAGTTCGTAGTTTTCCCAATATTTATCGGGCAACAGCACCATTTCGCCCTTATCCACGAACAAATCGCCGATGATGCTCAACGCGTGCGTGACGCCGCCGGTGACGATCGGCATGGAAATGACCTTGCCGGCCAAGTCGGGGTTTTTGCGGATCATTTCGTCGCGCCACTTCTTGCGAAGATCGGCCCGGCCGGTCGCCGGCGCATAGGTCAACGCGTCGGCGGGCG
>CAZWNM010000239.1:0-4873 GCA_964635765.1 uncultured Planctomycetaceae bacterium
TCTTTCTTCATTCCGCTTATCAAACTCACGGTCATCGCCTGAAACACCCGCTGCACTGTCGCGTATTCCTGGTCGTCCGCCTGGCAAAAGATGGTGTAGGTGATTCCGTCCACCTGGAGGCCGCGAACCGTGGCGGTGTTGGTCAAATCGAGATAGGAAAACGCCAGATCGTAGCCGACCAACTTGTGGCCGAGCACGGTTTCTTGGGTTTCGTCGGTTTCGAGGCCGGCGTATTCCTTGCTCATGGTTTTGACGACGGCGGCCGTCAATTTGGCGGGGTCGCCCGTGCCGGAATGAATGGTCACGGTCCAAAAAGCCCCGCCGGGACTATAGAGCGTCACCGAGCGGCGGCCCAGCAGGGCGTCGGAGTCGTCGAGCGTCCAGTTTTCGGGATATTGGAACGAAATGCCAAGTCTGTTGAACAATGCCGGCATGGTTAATCTTTCGAGGTCTCTGTTGCGACACTATTCTATCAGGTTATACTACGGAAAGACAAGTTCTTCGCCCGAAAAACCAACAGCCGAAACGGCTCTCCTGCCAATTCTCACCCCACATCCTGTTTTGCCCATGATGCCCGAAGCTCGTTCGTTCATTTCCGTCCAAAAATCCCAAAAACCGTATTTCGCCGGCATTGATCTCGGGGGAACGAACATCAAGGTCGGCGTGGTCGATGATCTCGGCCGAACGCTTTCGTGGCTGAGCATTCCGACGGCGGTTGCAAAAGGGCCGGAAGACGCCGCCCGCCGCATGGGCGAGGCCGTGCATCGGGCGATCGGCGAGGCGGGCCTTAAGGCGACGGACATCGCCGGCGTCGGTCTCGGCTCGCCCGGCGGCATGGATATTCCCGCCGGCATGCTTACGACGGTCATCAACCTTCCAGGCTGGGGCGACTTCCCCATCCGCGACCGCGTGAGCCATCATTGCGGAATGCCGATCACGTTCGAGAACGATGCGAACGCGGCGGCGTATGGCGAATTTTGGGTCGGCTCCGGCCGCGATTTCAACAGCATGGTGTTGCTGACGCTCGGCACCGGCATCGGCTGCGGAATCATCCTCGGCAACCTCGTGGTGCAAGGCGCGCACAGCCACGGCGGCGAGGCGGGCCATATCATCATCGACCCGAGCGACAACGCACGCATGTGCGGCTGCGGCTGGCGCGGCCATCTGGAAGCCTACGCCAGCGCGACGGCCGTTGTCAAACGAACGCAAGAAGCCCTCGACGCCGGCCGAACCAGTTCGCTCGTCCAACGCATGGCCGAGGGCAAGGCGCTGACGCCGAAGCTGATTGCCGCAGAGGCGGAAGCCGGCGACGCCTTTTCGCTCGAAATCATTTTCGAGACGGCCCGGTATCTCGGCATCGGCGTGGTCGACGTGATGCACGTTGTCGATCCGGCGACCGTTCTTCTCGGCGGCGCGATGACGTTCGGCGGCGCGGAGCGCGAGCTTGGCCGGCAATTTTTGGATCGCATTCGTCAGGAAGTGAAGCGGCTTGCCCGGCCGATCCCCGCCCGCGACACGGTGATTGATTTCGCCACGCTCGGCGGCGACGCCGGTTTCATCGGCGCGGCCGGCGTGGCAAGGCTGGCGCATCGAAGCCGAAAGTAGAGCTACCATCCTTCGCTCTGCATTCTGGCATCGAGGATTTTTTGGACTCGAACGGGTGGCGGATCGCGTGGAATGCAACGTTTCGCGGCCTTCAAGCGGATTTTGACCGTGCGAAGACCCAGCAATCGGCAAAACGCGCTGCGGCGGGGCCAGAACGGTTTGAGGAACGCGAACCGCATCCCGCGCAATTCCATGCCCTTGAGATGCAGCCCATAGGGTTGCAATAATGCCGAGAGATGGCTTTTTTCGACGCGCAAGGCATTCCGGATTTGCCGTTGGAGCCGAGAAATCGCCCGGCGTTCGAGATGCGGCCGCTGCACGGCGTCGAGCGACCGGCGCGTTTGTTCGACGACCGGCCCATCCACGCCCAAGTAGATCGAGCATTGCCGATCGCCGTCGCGGAACGCGAGTCGATAGTAGGGACCGAATCGTTTTCCGTTCCTGGAGCGGTACGACGCGGCGATATGTCCGCGCCGGGCGAAGATATCGGGTCGCGCCGCAATCCATCGCAGCGCGGGATGTTCGAGTTGGTCAGCGCGTTTGGAATTTTCCAATTTCGGAGTCTTTTTCTTTTTTTCCCTAGCCTAGGCGTTTACGCCTGGGAACAAAGCGATAAAAACATCGGATTGTCAGGTCCGTTCACGGACCTCGTGTTTCGCCGATGAACAGGACGCCCGTAAACGGGCGTGACAGCACCATTGAAAACACCCCTGTTCCCAGGCGTAAACGCCTGGGCTAGAGAAAGGCGATAAGCGACGCGAACTCTGGCGTTCTGTTGGTCAGCGCCTTTTGGAATTTCCAATATCAGAGACCTTTTCCATATTCAGCATTCAACATCGGCACGGCTTCGACTGACGCCGGCAAGGCGGCGGGCGAGTTTGGCGGCGGTCGGCCGGCGGCGAGATGATCGACGATGCGGAGTTTCATCAACAGCTCGGCCGTCGAACACTTGACGCTTGCCAAGCGAAGATGCCGTTCGAGCGAGCCGTCGAAATCGCCGAGCACGGCGTCGAGCGATTGGGGATCGGCCGACAGGAGGGCCATTTGGATTTGATCGCAGATTTCGAGCCAGGTAAGATGCACGAGCGTCAGGCCGACGGAGCGTTCGAGTTCGCCCGGCGCTTCGAGCACGAAGCGGCGATAGGCGGGCGTGACGATGCGTTCGACGGCGTCGCGGACTTGCGGCGGAAAATTATTCCAGCGATAGTCGCTCGGAATCCAATGCGGCGTGCCCGGCGCATGCTGGACGCACACCACCTCCGCCGCCGATTTTTTGTTTTTCGCTGGTTTTCGGCGTTTGGGGGATTTTGGTTTTGTTTTTGTTTTACAGGCGGTGGATTTTTGCGATGTCTTTTTCATGCCGCGCGATTGTAGCACTCGCGCGGGGCGATTTCCATATCAAGAATTGGGCCAAAACGGATCAATTCAGGGAAAAGGGGATAAGTCCAATTATTGACACGACCACGGCGCCAACGGCGGAGAGAGTAATCGGACTTATCCCCTTTTTTCATCCTTGTGACTTGACTTGTCAGAGCAGAAGCACCGCAACACCGCACACACAAACGCAACAAGTAGCAATAAAATCTCTATTGGGCCCCAGGGGTCATCAAGCTTATATTGAGTAGCTAGCATACCGACTGGCACAGCCAAGACAAGACACGTCCACATCAACATGCCCAGCAGTTCACGCTTAGACAAAGCCGAAGTCTGTTCAGATTTCTGTTCCGGTTTCTGTTCGGCGCTGGACATACGCTCTCCTCTTTCTCAATGGAGGTTGTCGCCTGCTTTATACTATCCAGCAGGGGGGGGGAATGTCAAGCGGAACGAGACGATGCGACAATCATTTAAAACCGAGGGACTCGAGGGCTTTTCGGAAGCATTCTGGCTCATAGGGTACATGTCATAGAGAATACCCGCATTATTTCGACCGATACCGGAGCGTGAAATCGGCCAGCCGCTCCAGCACTTCGGCGTCCAACACGTGTTCGATGCGGCAGGCGTTCGTGTCGGCGACGGATGGGTCGACGGCCAAAACCTCGGTGAAAAAATCGCGGATGATCTTGTGGCGGCGAATCACGTCGTCGGCGATTTTGCGGCCATCGGCGGTCAACGTCGCGGCCTCATAGGCGCTGTAGTGGACCAGCCCCTTTTCCGCAAGGCTCCGCAGGGCGGCCGTGACGGTCGATTTATGCACGGCCAGCGCGGCGGCGATGTCGCGCGCCCGAGCGACGCCCTTGTCGCCCTCCAGCCACGCGATGGCCTCCAGGTAATCCTCCATCGTCATCGTCACCGTTTGCGGCTCGGACATGTTAGGGATTTGGGGATTTGGGGATTTAGGGATTTAGGGATTTAGGGGATTTAGGGATTTGGGGATTGGATTCTCCAGCTTTCATTTTCCGTTTTTCAATCTTCAATCTGCGTTCTTCATTGTTCTCGTTATTCAGTCCGAACAGGGTGCTTACGCACCCCGCTCGCCACTCGATACACACCACATGCACGCGGCGGCTATTCTAATCCCCAAATCCCCTAATCCCCTAATCCCTCTTTCTAATTCGTCCGACAATCGTGGCGAACGATTTCGCGGCGGCGCTCTCGGCGAAGCGGCGCGTGTAGGGCGTGCCGTCGTCGCCGCATTCGACAATGCGCGGATCAATCGGCACGCTTCCCAAGAACGGAACGCCCATTTCGCGGGCCAACGCCTCGCCGCCGCCTCGCTTGAACAACGCGATTTGCTCGCCGCAGTGCGGACAAACGAGCCCGCTCATGTTTTCGATGATTCCGATCACCGGCAGCGACACTTGCCGGCAGAACGAAACCGAGCGGCGCACGTCGGCGACGGCCAAATCTTGCGGCGTAGTGACAAGCACGGCGCCGGCGGGTTGGCCGACAAGTTGGGCGACCGAAAGCGGCTCGTCGCCCGTGCCAGGCGGCGCGTCGATCACCAAATAATCGAGCGGTCCCCATTCCACGTCCTTGAGAAATTGGCGAATGACGCCGAACTTCATCGGGCCGCGCCAAATCACGGCGTCCGCCGCGCCGTGCAGCAGAAAACCGACCGACATCACCTTGACGCCGCCGACTTCGATCGGCGCGATCGTCGAGCCGTGGGCGACCAATGGCTCGGCCTCGACGCCCATGAGTTTCGGAATGCTGGGGCCGTGAATATCGACATCGAGCAGCCCGACGCTGTGGCCGGCCAAGGCGAGCGACACGGCGAGATTGGCCGCGACGGTGCTTTTTCCAACGCCGCCCTTGCCCGACATGACCA
>CAZWNM010000240.1:0-4850 GCA_964635765.1 uncultured Planctomycetaceae bacterium
GCGCCCCAGGCCAGCCAGTTCTTGATGAACTCGGGGCTCGGTGGTTCCCTGGGCCGGAACGCCCGGGCCAGATCGACCGCGTAATCGACCATGTGCTGGCTGGTGGGCACCTGGCGGACGAGTTGCTGCGCCCAGAGGATGTCCTGCCCGTTCAACACTGGACGCACTTCCGCCCGCGACGTTTGCGTCGTCGCCATCACGATCTCACGTTCTTCGTTTCGCGTCGGATAACTGATGTTGATCGAGAGCATGAAGCGGTCAAGCTGGGCCTCGGGCAGCGGATACGTGCCTTCCTGCTCGATCGGGTTTTGCGTGGCCATGACGAAAAACGGCGGATCGAGCTTGTAGGTGGTGCCGGCGGCCGTGACTTCGTGTTCCTGCATGGCCTGCAACAACGCGGCTTGCGTTTTCGGCGGCGTGCGGTTGATTTCGTCGGCCAACACGATGTTGGAAAACACCGGCCCACGGACAAAGCGGAAACTGCGGCTGCCGGTCGTCGGGTCTTGCTCGATGATTTCCGTGCCGGTGATGTCGCTCGGCATGAGGTCGGGCGTGAATTGAATCCGCGAAAACTTCAGATGCAACGCCTTGGCGAGCGTCGAAACCGCTAGCGTTTTGGCCAAGCCGGGCACGCCGATCGTCAAGCAATGCCCCCGGGCGAACGTGCAGATCAACATCTGCTCGATCATCTCGTCCTGCCCGATAATCACCTTGTGCACCTCATTGACCAACGCCTCGCGGGCTTTGGCAAGTCGCCGGACGGCTTCTTCGGGACTCACTGTTGGGGGGGAAGCCGGCATAACCTTCTCCTGATTTTATGCTTTCATTTAGGACCATATCCTTATACATTAGTAGATAGGGGGGAAAACGGCAATGGTTTTCCCACGGATTACCAAGATCGCCTTGGCTTCTGACGCCGCTGGGATGATGCGAAAATCAACGATTGCCGCTGCGTGCGTGGTAATGTTCGTCGCCGCGTTGTTGCTCGCGGCTCCCGCCCGCGCTCAGTTGTTTCGCCGGGGCGGAACGGAATTCAACGCCGTGCGGAGCGTGAGCGTGCCGGTTGGAAAATCGTACACGATCGTCGTCGTCGATTTTTTTCACCACGGCGAAATTCGGCCCGACGGCAAAAATGTCGTCGTTTCAACCAAGAGCAAAACGCTGGTTCCGACCAAGGTGCTGCAACTCGGGCCGGGCGATTTCTGCCGAATTGCGTTCCAAACCGTCAAAAATCAATCGGAATATGATATTTTCTACGGCGGTGATCCGCCGCACGACGCGCCGCCGCCGTGGACTTGCCGCGACGGCCTGCTGTTGGAAACCCGCAAGCTCAAGCCGTGCGATTTCAACCGATTCGAATCGGTCCGCAAGGCATTCGAGGCCGCCGCGCCCATCGGGGCCGATTACGTCCCCGGCGTCTTTCATGGCCATAATCCATTGAGCCTCAAACGCGAGCCGTTCATGAGCCGCTACACCGGCGTGCTCGATTTGCCGACGTCGGGCGTGTACGGCTTCTTCACATCCAGCCAGGATTGCAGCTTCCTGCTGGTCGACGGCAAGAAGACCGCCGCCGCGCCGGGCTATCATGGGCCCATGCATCTAGCAAAACCGAAAAACCGGCGCGACGTCGAACTTTCCGCCGGCACCCATACGTTCGGGTATTATCACGCCGCCGCCGGCCCGAACGCGATGATGGTCGTCGCGTGGATCATCGACCCGAACGACGAAAATCCGACGCGGCCGACGCTTATTCCGACGGAAGATTTCAACACGCGGCAAGTCGCTCACCTCCCGGCCGGCAACGTCCTAATGCGTCCAAACCGGCAACTGCCCGAGTTCACGTTCCAAATCGCCGGCGACATGCCGCTGCCCGACAACGACACGCCGCTGCTGGCCGTGTTGTTCCGCAACGATTCGTCGCGTCAGCTTTCGTCGCCGGGCGTGCGATACCATTGGGATTTCGGCGACGGCCAGACGAGCCGCCTGCCCGACGCCGATCACATTTACCTTCGGCCCGGCCTTTACACGGTGAAATTTGCAATTCGGCGGACCGGGAAAACGCTCGAATCGACCGATCGAATTTACGTGGATCGTCCGTATTTGGACGCCAAAGAGCGGCAGCCGAATTTTGACGCCTATTTACGAATCATTGAGACGTACGACATGAAATCGCTCGACGCGCCGTCGCTTCGGCAAGTCGTTTTGGCGTTCGAGGCGAAATCGCTCGCGTTGGACGTTTTGGCCGAGGCGGCTGCGAAGCGGGCGCGCGTTGTCGAGGAAGATCCGAATCGGCGGCCCGACGTCAAGCGAAAACTTCCGAATCGCGATCAAACCGTTGCCGAAAATTCCGAGACCGATTCGGAACGCTATTTAGCTAAGGCCGTGGCCGCCGGCGCAGTCGCGTTCGCCGACGATTCGGTTGCCGGCAGCGACGCCGACCTGCTGAACCTGGCGCGGCTGATTGGCCCGATGGCCCATTTCCGGCTGAACGATTCGGCGGCGGCTTTTCAAATTTGGCAAGGCGCGGCCAATCGACTGAAATCCGGCGAAGCGCAGACGGAATGCGAAATCGCGGCGGCCGATATCGCCGTCAACGACATGCTGAACGTGCCTGCCGCCAAAACATTGCTTACGGCCGCGACGAAACATTTCGGCGCCCACGCCGGCCCGGCGGCCGTCGAATTATATCGCACCTGGGGCGACTATTACGCTGCCGTCGGCGACGGAAGATCGGCCGAAAAAGAGTATCTCCACGCGGAACAGGCCGTCGGGTCGAAGCGAAGTTTCATTGAGCAGGCGGCATGGCGCGGCGCCCATGCCCGATCGACCGAGGAATTTGTGCGCGGAAAACAATATCAAGCCGCCATTGAGGAGCTTCGGGCGTGGCAGCGGGAATTTCCGGCCGAAAAGCTCGAAGGCTATTGGTCGCTGCTGTTCGCCCGCTATTGGGCCGCGCGCGGCCAATTCGCTCAGGCGATCGCCCAGGCCGAGCGGTTGCAGGCGGTCAACACCGAGTCGCCGTATCTCGATCAGATTTTATTTTTGGCGGCCGACTGCGAGACGCGTCGCGGCCGGAAAGATCGAGCCGTGGCCACGCTTCGTTCCCTCCTCAAGGATTGTCCCGGCAGTCCGCTCACGCCGACGGTGGAAAAGAACATCGCGCTGTTGGAAAAGGAATAACCGGGCAGTTCGCTCCGTTCCGGATGCGAAACACGGCGTGCGCCGATCGCGTTAATATTTATCCCGGCGAGTCCAGATACGGGTCTTGGCCCATTTGTCGTTGCGTCTTCTTTCGCTCGCGCTCAAAATACATCATCGTTTTACGCTGCCGAAAATGGCGTTTTTCCATCTTCCGCTGCTCCGCGCGAAACAACGGTGCAAAACGCTCGAACGGGCCGGCGGAACTCGCGCCGCGTTCCTCGAGCTTCTTCGATTTTTTCGGACCCAGCCCAGCCAGCAAAAGATCGTCGTCGAGCGACATGTATTGCCGAAACGTTCCGGGATCGCCCTGGCGTCCGCAACGGCCGATCAACTGGCGGTCGATGCGGCTCGAATCGTGCATCTCGGTGCAGATGACGTGAAGGCCGCCGAGTTCCGCCAGGCCTTCGCCGAGCCGGATGTCGGTGCCGCGGCCGGCCATGTTCGTCGATACCGTCACTCGGCCGCGCTGGCCCGCCTGGGCGATAATTTCGGCCTCGGCCGCAATGTGATTCGCGTTCAATACCTGATGTTCGACGCCGGCGGCCGCCAACAATTTGGAAAGCAACTCTGATTTGTCGATCGACCTAGTGCCGACGAGCACAGGCCGGCCGGTCGCGTGCATCGCGCGGACTTCCTCGACGATGGCCGCCCATTTCGCTGTTGCGCGGCCGAATACGTGCGTGTGCAATCGCCGCCGCACGGCCGGACGATGCGTCGGAATCGGCAGAACGCTGCAGCGATAGATCCGCCGCAATTCGCCGGCCGAATCCATCGCCGTGCCGGTCATGCCGGCGAGATGTTTGTAGCGAAGAAAGAAATCCTGCACGGTGATTCGCGCCGCTTGGCCCGTGGCCACCGTCACCTCGACGCCTTGTTTCGCTTCGACGGCCTGATGCACGCCGTCGCGCCATTTGCGGCCTTCACCCAAGCGGCCGGTGAACTCATCGACGATGACGATTTCGCCGTCGCGCACGACGTACTGCCGATCGAGCTGATATTCGCGTTCGACCATGATCGCGCGCTCGACGTATTCGTACATGCTGACCATGCCGACGCTGTCCATCGACGGCGGTTTCGGCAGCGAGCGGACTTTTTGACGGCCATCGCGCGTCAGTTCGACTTTTTTTTTCTCGTGGTCATAGTCGAAATCCTCATCCTCCACAAATTGGCCTGCGACCGACGCGGTCCAACGAAAACAGTCGGCTGCCCGCCGTTCGTCCTCGGTCGGCAACGCGCCGATAATCAGCGGCGTTCGAGCTTCGTCGATCAAAATGCTGTCGGCCTCATCGACCAGCGCGAAATGCGGCTCGCCTTGGAGGGGCTTTTCGTCGGCGGCCCGCGCATGGCCGAGCATTCCGCCCAGCAGATCATTTTGGCCTTCGCCGATCCGCCGCAACAACAGCCGGTCGCGCAAAAAATCGAATCCGAATTCCTTCGCCGTGCCGTAGGTGACGTCGTAGGCGTAGGCTTCGCGCCGCTTCGAGGCCGGCATTTGCGACTCGATCACCCCGACGCTTAGGCCGAGCAGCCGGTAGATCGGGCCCATCCACTGGGCGTCGCGCCGGGCGAGGTAATCGTTGACGGTTGCCAAGTGGCAGCCGCGGCCGGTCAATGCGTGTAGGTACATCGGCAGCGTGGCGGCGAGCGTT
>CAZWNM010000241.1:0-4827 GCA_964635765.1 uncultured Planctomycetaceae bacterium
AGGGCTTGGATGACCGCATCGAGATGGTTCCGCTTGGTTCGCAACGGCACGGTCATTCGCGCCGCGTCGTCGAAGGCCACGCAGCCGACCGCATCCTGCTGCCGCAAGAGCAGGTAGGCCAGGCTGACGGCGATGGTGCAGCCGTACTCGTATTTGTTCATCGCCCCGCGGCCGTAGCGCATGCTGTTCGACACGTCGCACAACAGCGTGCAGCGGAGATTCGTGTCTTCCTCGAATTGCTTGACGTAGAAGCGGTCTTGCTTGGCCCAGACTTTCCAATCGACGTAGCGGAGGTCGTCGCCGTAGGCGTATTGGCGATGCTGGCGGAACTCGATCGACTGCCCGAAATACGGACTGCGATGCAAGCCGGAGAGAAAACCCTCGACGACGTGCTTGGCGCGGAGATCGAGCCTGACGATCCGCTTGATGGCGTCAGGAAGCAAAAATCTCTTGGAATCGTGCATCGCGGGTGAGTTCGTCTTCGCGGATGGGGGTAATCGCCGTGATTCGATCGATCAGGTCGTCGGGCGTAACGCCCTCGCTCTCGGCGGTGAAACTCAAGACCAGGCGATGCCGCAACGCCGGCTTCGCCAACGTTTGCACGTCCTCGCATGTCACATGCGTGCGTCCCTGCAAAAGCGAACGGGCTTTCGCGCCTAGAATCAAAAACTGAACGGCCCTCGGCCCGGCGCCCCAGGCCAACTGCTCGCGAACGAAATCCGGCGTGCCGGCCTCGTGCACGCGCGTCTGCCGAACCAGCGACAAGGCGTACCGGATGATGTGGTCGGAAACCGGAACCTGACGCACGATCCGTTGCAACTCGATAATCTCGTCGGCCGCCAATACCGGCTGGATCGAATCGACCTGCACGGCCGTCGTTCGCCGCACCACCTCGAATTCCTCCTCGAAACTCGGGTATTTCACGAACACCTTGAACATGAAGCGGTCTTGCTGGGCCTCGGGCAACGGATACGTGCCCTCCTGCTCGATCGGATTTTGCGTGGCCAAGACGAAAAATGGATCAGCGAGCATGTGGCGGACCCGTCCAACCGTGACTTGCCGCTCCTGCATCGCCTCGAGCAGCGCGGCTTGCGTTTTCGGCGGCGTGCGGTTGATTTCGTCGGCCAGAATCACGTTGCTGAAAAGCGGGCCTTCGAGAAATCGGAACTCGCGCGAGCCGGTCGCGCGGTTTTCCTCGATCACGTCGGTGCCGGTGATGTCGGCCGGCATGAGGTCGGGCGTGAATTGAATGCGGCTGAAGCTCAAGTTCAACGCGCGGCTCAGCGTGCTGATCATCAGCGTTTTCGCCAAGCCCGGCACGCCTTCCAACAGGCAATGACCGCGGCTGAAAAGCGAGATCAGCAATTCCTCGATCACTTGCGATTGACCGACGATCACCTGGCCCAACTGGTCCACGATCTTTTGCCGTGCCGCGCAAAGTCGTTCAATGGCGGCGCCGTGTTCTTGATGTAGCTGCTGATCGCTCATGGATGCGTCCTCGCGGTTTGCGTTTTGATGTTAACGCTGGTAAATTGGCAACGCGCCTTTTGGCAGTTGCAAAATGGTCAAGTTGATGGCCGTGGTATACACCGTGCCGATGTAGCCTTGGCTCCAGGAGCCGTCGGCGGCGGCCTCGGAAACGAGTTTCGAGAAAATCTTGTTGCGATACGCTTCCCACTTCTTGCCGCCCTCGCGATACAAAACCTGCGCGTAATAATAATGGGCATAATGCCAATGGCCGTCGTTGTTGTTGGAAAATTCAAGATTTCGTCGGCAATATTCGAGCAGCTTGGGAACGTAATCGCTGTCGTAGCTTCCGGCGTTGAACAAGCAGGCGACGGCCGCGGCGGTGATCGGCGGGCGACCGCCGTCGCCACCCCGCAATTGATATCGCACGCCGCCGTCCGGGCCGGTGCATTTTTTGATATAGCCGACGGCCTTGTCGATGACTTCCTTGGGCACGGGCACGCCGGCGTTGCGGCAGCCGCGAAGTCCTTGCACTTGGGTGATCGTGGTCGAACCTTCGTCGAAGCCGCCGCCGTCTTTCGCGCTGACATATCCCCAGCCGCCGCCATCGGTTTGCGCGCGGCCGGTGAACGTCACGGCATTGGCCAACACGCTGACGATTTTATCGCGCCGCTCGGAGTCCTCCTCTTCGCCCAACACTTGTGAAAGAAACAGCATGGAGAAGCCGTGGCCGTAGGTGTATTGGCCGTCGCGGTGCGGATCTCCGATCAAACCGTTGGGACGGCTCTGGCTGATGAGAAAATCGATGGCTTTGCGAATGTTGGGAGCGTATTTGCCTTGCATGGCGGTCGAACCGTTGCAGAGCATGGCGGTGCCGGCCAGGGCCGTCATGGCGGTCGGATATTGATCGCCGGCGGCCGTCCAATGGCCCAAACGCGATTGGTGCGAGGCAAGCCATTCCAGCCCGCGATTGACGGCCCGCTCCACCTCCGCGTCGGTCGCCGCGCGTGCCTCGCCGACAGCCGCGGCGGCGACAAGAACGGCGGCGATGATTCGCGTGAAGGTTAGCGGCATGGTTTTTTGTAGTCGGCACGCGCCGTGTGCCGTCCAAAGTTCTTCTGCACACGGCGTGTGCGGACTGCGGTAAACGAGCAATCACTTCTTGGGCGTGGGCGAGGCGTTCGGTTGCAGGGCCTTTCGAAGAGCTTTCAAAATGGCGGTCGAAATCCCATCATTCAACTCCGGTTGTTGCGGCGAGTCGGAGTCGGCCGATTCGTCTGCGTTCGCGGCGTCCACCGGGGGAAGGGGTTTATCCGTAAAAGTGAGCGTCATTGTACTCTGCGGCATACTCACGTCAATCGTCTTCTTTTCCACGTTGCCCACAATGTTGAAATTGAATAGACCGTTGTTCTGGTCGCTTTTTTTGCACGCGATTCTTCCGTTGCGTTTATCGATGCACAGCAACGCCAGCCGGGCGCGCATGACTCCGTTCGGCTGTTGATCGTAAATTTGGCTGGCAAACGCCAAAACGGGCAAACGGGCCGGGCCGTTCATCAGCAAACACTGACTTTCGATCACGGCGGGCGCCGGCCATTGCAACTTCCCATGCCCGTCGATGGCGTAAAGCCGGCCCGATGGAATTGCCTTGAAAACGTGCCCGGCCGTCGATGTAACGGGCTGAAAGTTCTTGAACTTGCTCGGCGCACTGGCAACGACCAAAAAATATTGGTCGCCGGAACCGAGCAGCGTGATTTCCTGCAATCGCGGCGCGGCGTCGAGTTTCAAGTCGGCGATATTGCGGCCGTCGGCCAGCGAGATCAATACGAAATGGCCGCTCGGCTCCATGACGCCGACCGCTTCGGCGTTGACGATACAGGTTTTGGAGGCGGCGGCGAACTTGCCGCCGTGCCACACGTCGCGTCCCTCCCACGGATCGCTCATCGCCATCTCGCGATCGTTTCCTTCCGGCCACCAGAGGAGCATGTTGCGTCCGACCGTCCCAAGGCACGTGTCACTGAAATCGCGGTAGACGGTTGTTTCCTCGCCGCCGGGCAAGACCAAGCGGCCGCCGCCGCGCGGCACCTTGCACGTACCCAATTGTTCGCCGTCGGTGGCGCGCAAGACCATGGCCTTGTCGCGGTTCGGCGGGAGAACGAAGAGCAGGTCGTCATCGCCGAAAAGCAGGCTGTTCGGCGGGATGTCTTGGCGGACCCAAAGCGTTTCGCCGTTTCTCGGATTGATCGCGGTCACGCTGCGGAATCGTTGGAAGCAAAAATAGTCGTGGCGGAGCATGCCGAGGGAATTAGCCGCGTCGCCCATTTGCGCGATCTGCTGCCGAATCAGATTGAGCATGGGGTCCGTCCGCGCGGCTTTGCGCGACACGACGCCGTCGAGGGCCATGTCGAAAGAGTCTCGAATCCACAACACGCGCGGCACGCCCTTCGATTCCTTCCCCAGCGTATCGACGGCGAAGAGCTTTCCGCCCAGGGACGCCACGAGAAGATGGCCGTCGGCATAGCCTCGCGTCGCGGCGGCATAGGGATTGAAGTTGAAAACGACCCGCGATTGATCTTGACGGAGATCGGGATGCGTGATCGCCGCCGACCATCGCTCGCGTCCGACGCCGTCCCGACAAGTCACGACCAGCTTGGGGTTGCTTTGGTTTTGGTTATATCCGACGCGGAAGGTCGAATCACGGAAGAACGGCGACGGCCTGCCCCGCAACTCCAAAACATTGCGCATGTGCATGGGATCATACGGCTGGTTGTTGTTGGTTTTTTTCGCGGCGGCTTCGATTTTTCCGACCGGCCAAACGGCGTCAAGCTCTTCTTTCTCGGCGCGCGAGGGCGCGCGGTTTTCCACGGCCGTCAGTTCCGCATCCATCGTCCGCCCGGCTTCGTTCAAACGCCGAACGAGTTCGTCGCGCACTGTAGCGGCCGCGGGCAGGCCGCCGAAACAATCCCAAAAACGCTGCAATCGCTCGATCGAGCCGTCGGCCGCGGCCGCCCGCAATCGCGACGCCACGAGTTGGTCGATCGTGTCGGCCGCCTCGCCTTTCGCCTCACGCCGCAGTTCGGTCAACTGGGTTCGAAACCATCGGTTGCGCTCGACGGTGAGCGATTTGTCAATCGTGTCGAACGACCGCAAGTTCGGATTAAGCTCGAACAGTTTCAGATAATATTTCAGAGCTTCGGCCGACTCGTCGGCGCGTCGCAAGCCGGCGGCCATGACTCCCAGGAAAGCGATCCGCTCGGAGTCGTTGTCGAGCAGTTTTTCAAGTTCCGCGGTTCGGCCGCGATAGGCGGTGAAATCGGTTCGCAGGCCGTCCATGAGTGTGTCGCGGAGCAACGCGCGCGGCCT
>CAZWNM010000242.1:0-4825 GCA_964635765.1 uncultured Planctomycetaceae bacterium
GTGTTCGAGTCGGAGCCGCGCCCCGGCGGAATGCTCGTGCAAGCGATTCCCGCCTATCGGCTGCCGAGGGAAATCGTCGCCCGCGAAGTCCGCATGATCGAGCACATGGGCGTGGAAATCTTCACCAACATGGTGTTGGGCGAGGACGTGACGCTCAAGGGCCTTCGGGCTGAGGGCTACGACGCGGCGTTTTTGGGCGTCGGCGCGCCGGCTGGCGTGGGCTTGGGGATGCCCGGCGCCCAGGCCGAGGGCATCACCGACGCGCTGGCCTTCCTCCGCACGTACAACTTGCGCGGGTCGGTTCCGGTCGGCAAAAACGTCGTGGTCATCGGCGGCGGCAATTCGGCCATCGACGCCGCGCGCACCGCCTTGCGTTTGGGCGCCGAAAAAGTCACCGTCGTTTATCGCCGCAGCCGCGAGGCCATGCCGGCCTACGAAGAAGAAATCGAAGAAGCCGCACACGAAGGCGTCATGCTCCGGCTGTTGACCGCGCCGGTCGAAGTGGTTCTTTCCGGCAAGCGCGTGTCGGGCATCAAATGCCTTCCGATGCGGCTCGGCGAGTTCGACCGTTCCGGTCGGCGTCGGCCCGAGGAAGGCGGCGACGCCTTTATCCTCCGCGCCGATCAAGTGCTGGTCGCCATCGGCCAAACGCTCGACCTGCAACGGCTTACCAACAGCGTTCCGTTGGAAACGAAAAACCAGGCGTTCATTCAAGCGAACCCGGTGACCGGCCAAACTTCCGAAAAATGGATTTTCGCCGGCGGCGACGCCGTCACCGGCCCGTCGTCGGTCGTGGAAGCCGTGGCGGCCGGCGAGCGCGCGGCGATGGGCATCGACCTATATCTCAGCGGCGCAAATCATGCGTTTTGGCGTGAAACCCGCGAGGTCAACACCCATTTCGATCCCGACGCCGATCCGTCCGATGCGACGCGCGAGAAATTGAATCTGATTTCCGTGGACCGCCGCCGGAATAATTTCGCCGAAGTCGAGCAACCCTGGTGCGAAGCCGTCGCCGTGCGTCAAGCCGGGCGGTGCCTACGATGTGACTATGGAAAACGATAGAACCGATTATGATTCAACTTACGATCAATAGCGTTCCGGTTGAAGTTTCTGAGGGCACGTCGATTTTGTCGGCGGCCAAGCAGATCGGCGTCCGCATTCCCACGCTCTGCCACGTCGAAGGCTTGCAGGCGATCGGGGCCTGCCGCGTTTGCATCGTCGAGGTCGAGGGCGCGCGAAATCTCGTCGCGTCGTGTTCCATGCCGGCCGGCCAAGGCATGAAAGTTTCGACCAACACGCGGAAGGTGCGCGAGGCCCGACGCGCGGTCGTCGAACTGCTGCTTTCGGAACACAACGGCGAATGCCAAACGTGCGATCGGAACGAGGATTGCGAGCTTCAGGCGTTGGCGGCGGACCTCGGAATCCGCGAAATCAGCTATTCCGGCGAAAAAACCAAGCGGCGAATCGACACGTCCACGCCGGCCTTGATGCGCGACAGCGGCAAGTGCATCAAATGCCGCCGTTGCGTGAGCGTTTGCGCGGAAACGCAAAACGTCGGCGCGTTGTTTCCGCAAAACCGCGGTTTCGAGACGGTCATCGGGCCGGCGTTCAATCACGATCTGGATTCGGTGGCCTGCGTGCAGTGCGGCCAATGCGCGGCCGTGTGTCCCGTCGGCGCGATCACGGAAAAAGACCAAATCGAGGACGTTTGGAGCGCGCTCGACAACCCCGACAATCACGTCATCGTGCAGACCGCGCCGGCGATTCGCGCCGCGCTGGGCGAATGTTTCGGTTTTCCGCCCGGCACGTTGGTGACCGGCAAGATGGTCGCCGCGTTGCGTCGGCTCGGTTTTCGGGCCGTGTTCGACACGAACTTCGCCGCCGACTTGACGATTCTCGAAGAAGGAACCGAACTGCTCATGCGGCTGAAGCGGGCGCTGGTGGAAAAGCAGCCGGTCGCACTGCCGATGTTCACAAGTTGTTCGCCGGGCTGGATCAAGTTCATGGAATACTTCCACACGGACATGCTCGACAATCTTTCGACGTGCAAGTCGCCGCAGCAGATGTTCGGCGCGATTGCCAAAACGTATTATGCCGAAAAGCTCGGCAAAACGCCGGAGCAAATCGTCGTCGTTTCGATCATGCCGTGCACGGCCAAAAAGTTCGAGTGTCAGCGGCCGGAGATGGACGCGAGCGGCACACGCGACGTCGACATTGTGCTGACGACCCGCGAGCTTGGCAAGATGATCCACGCGGCCGGCATCGATTTCCAAAGTTTGCCGGACGAAGAGATGGACGCCCCGCTGGGCCTTTCGACCGGAGCGGCGGATATTTTCGCCAACACCGGCGGCGTCATGGAAGCGGCGATTCGCACGGCCTATGAAATCGTCACCGGCCGCGAGTTGCCCTTGGCCGGCCTGCACGTCGCGCCGATCGAGGGCCTGCAAGGCGTGAAAGAAGCGTCGCTCAAAATCGAAGGCGTGAAGCCGGAATGGAGTTTTTTGGAGGGCGTCACCCTCGAAGTGGCCGTCGCCCACGGACTGGGCAACGCCAACCGCGTGATTTCCGCGATCCGATCGGGCGAAAAGCATTATCATTTCGTCGAAGTGATGACGTGTCCCGGCGGTTGCATCGGCGGCGGCGGCCAGCCGCGCTACACGAACAACGCCGTGCGTGAGGCTCGCACCGCCGCGATTTACCGCGAAGACGAAGGCAAACAGTTGCGCAAGTCGCACGAGAATCCCGACGTGGCGACGCTCTACGCCGAATTTCTCGGCCAGCCGTTGGGCGAGAAATCGCATCACTTGTTGCACACGAAATACACGCCGCGCGAACGAGTGTGAGGGCCGTCATTCTCCATTGGCGTGCCGCTTTAGGAAGCCGCGCAAATCGCCGCGGGCGAGATCGGCCGGCGTGCGGAATTTCAGGCGAATGATATCGACCTTCGCCCGCTGTCCGTCCAATTCAGGCTCGAAGCCCAACTCGGTGATTTGGCCCATCGCAAAACGGCCTTTCGGCGAATACAGGTGCAGATGAACGGCGTCGCGGCTTTTTGTTTGCACTGCCGCCCAAGGTTCCTTTCGGCCAGGCGGATAAATCGGGACCACTTGCTTGTTGTTCCAAAGGAATTGAGCCTTCGGCGCAACCTCGGCCAGCAGTTCCAGCAGGTCTTCCAGCACCTCTTGCTCCCAATAGATTTTCCGCCCGATATGAAAGCCCTTGCGCGAGAGATGCCACACGCGGCCGAGTTGCTTCCACGGATGCAAGATGTCGGAGTTGGCGTGAACCTTTTCGCTGAAAGCGCTGAAGCCGGCCACGGCCCGGTCGATAAAATCCCAAAACTCCGGCCGATCGATCTCCGCATAGCCATGCACGCGAAGCTCGATTTCCTGCCACGGCCCGCGAAGATGTTTGCATCGCACGCGTTGTTCCGTGCCGTATAGCGGGAGATCGGGCATGTCGTTGAGCGGCTTCAGATCGAGCCGTTCAACCAACTCGTCGCGTTGAAACGTGCCTCGCGACGTGCGAAATTTCATTTTCAGCAGCCACTCTTCGCCGGTGATGGCGTGGAAGAACCAGCCGTCCGATTTCTTCGCCGCGCAAATCTCGACCACCGTCCGCTCGCTCCAATCGGTCGGGGCAAATAGCTCCGACTTCTCTTGGATGCGATCGACCACGTTGGCCAGAACGCGGCCGTCCCAACGGCACGGGTTGCCGGTCCGCCCCACGCGATCGACCGTATGCCAGCGGCGGCCGTCGGCTTCCCACGGCATTTGCACCTCGCGGCCGATTTCGGTGATGTCGTGGTCCTCTTCGCGTTCGGCCAATTCGGCGGCGAAGTCGTACATCTTTCGCTTCACCAGCGGCCCGGCCGCCAGCACCGGCGCGAGCGCTTCGGCCGTGTAGGAACGAAGACGGGGAGACTGGGAGACTGGGAGACTGGGAGATTTTCGTTTCGTGGTTTTCCGTTGGATTTTGGAGTCTCCTCGTCTCCCAGTCTCCTCGTCTCCCAGTCTTGCTTCAGCGACCACATCCTCCGGCGTCCCGGCGGCAACCACACGGCCGCCTTCGTCGCCGGCTTCGGGACCGAGATCGATGATCCAATCGGCCGTCTTGATGACGTCCAAATTATGTTCGATCACCACGACCGTGTTGCCGAGATCGACGAGCCGATTGAGCACGTCGAGCAGCTTGGCAATGTCGTTGAAGTGCAGGCCGGTCGTCGGTTCGTCGAGCAAATAAAGCGTTTTGCCGGTATCTGGCCTGGAAAGCTCGGCGGCCAATTTCACGCGCTGCGCTTCGCCGCCCGAGAGCGTCGGCGCCGATTGGCCGAGCGTGATATAGTCGAGGCCCACGTCGCAAAGCGTTTTGAGCGGCCGGCGGATTTTCGGAATGTTCTCGAACAGTTTCACCGCCTCGCCGCACGGCATGTCGAGCACGTCGGCGATCGAACGGCCGCGATATTTCACGGCCAGCGTTTCGGCGTTGTAGCGTCGGCCGCCGCAGGTGTCGCATTCGACCCAAACGTCGGGCAGGAAGTGCATCTCGATGCAGAGCTGGCCGTTGCCTTCGCATTTCTCGCATCGCCCGCCCGGCACGTTGAAACTGAACCGCCGAGCCGTGTAGCCGCGCAGCTTCGCCTCGGGCAATTGCGAATAGAGCGTGCGAATCAGATCGAAAACGCCGGTGAACGTGGCCGGATTTGACGTCGGCGTTTGGCCGAGCGGCTGCTGATCGACGCGAATCACTTTGTTGACCAGTTCGACGCCTCGGATCGAATCGTGCGCGCCGGGAAATGTTTTCGCCCGGTGCAGCGTTTTCGCCA
>CAZWNM010000243.1:0-4824 GCA_964635765.1 uncultured Planctomycetaceae bacterium
CACCCGCGAGGTGGCGCCGCGGGCGTCACAGGGAGACGAGACCGGGGAGGTCCCGACCGAGGTGCGCAAGGCCCTGGCCTCTGCCGATCTCCTGCGCATCACCATCGGAGAGCAGTGGGGCGGCATGGGCCTGGGGGACGTAAAGCTGATGGCCATGGTCGGCGCGCTGGTCGGGCCGTGGCAAGGCGTCATGGTGATGCTTTGGACGTTCGTACTCGGCGGGTGCATGGGCTTGTGCGTGTTGATCTGGCGCGTCGGGCCGTGGCGGCTGTCGGCTCGGACGTTTCGGCAGTTGATGTGGTCGTTGCGATTGGGCCATTGGGAGCCATTGACCGACGCCGATCGCGCCCAGTTGCAGCCGCCGTTGTTCCTCGCGCCCTGTGCGTTGGCGGCGGTGGTGATCGTGCAGTTCCGGTTGATTGAAATGTTGCATTAGGGAACATTTATGGCTCGCGCGGTTTTAATGGCGTGTTTGCCGTGGTTCCTGACGCTTCTGGCGTCCGTGGCCGTGCTGTATGTCTTGGCCCGGGCGAGCCGAGCGCGGTTCGAGTGGCGCCGTCTGTTGCGACTGCACGCCGATCAACACGGCAGCGCGCAGACGCTCAGTTTCGTCCTTACGCTGCCGGTCTTCATTTGGGTGTTGATGTTCATCGTGCAGGTGAGCCAGTTGATGATCGGGCAGGTTGTGGTTCACTATGCCGCCTACGCCGCCGCAAGGGCCGCCGCCGTTTGGATTCCCGCCGATTGCTCCAACGCAAATATCCTAGAGGGATCGAATTGCGTCGTCGGCTACACGTATGGATCGGCGACGACCGACCAGACGACCGGAGCCACCGGCGCGACGTATGTGCTCGGCGACTCGGGCGTCAAATACGAAAAAATCCGCTTGGCGGCCGTGCTGGGCTGCCTGCCGACCAGTCCGTCGCGCAACTTGGGCGCGAGTTTATCGGGCGACGACGCCACGACGGCCGCCAATTTGATCGCCGCCTACAACGCCTTGACGCAAACTTCGACCGGCGCCACGTCCAATGCCGTGACGAATCGTATCCAAAACAAACTGTCGTTCGCCGACGCCAACACGGCCATCGAAATCACATTCTTCCACAGCGACGCCGAAATTCCGCCGAACGTGGGCGATTCGTCGCCGGCCTTGAATTTCGTGGGCACGATGGGGGCCGATTGCTATCTTATTTCCAACCTCGGCGCGACTCTTTGTTTTCTTCCCAACGAAATCGGTTGGCGAGATCCGATCACGGTAACGGTGACGCACAATCTGGCGTTGCTGCCAGGGCCTGGCAGGCTGTTGGCCGCGTTCAGTTCGTCGGGCCAAAAAGGTTCCAATGGCGTTTACAACGACACGTACACCTATCAACTCTCGGCCGCCGCCACGATCGGCAACGAGGGAGAAAGGCCGGTGGTGTCGTATGTGTACTAAAAAGGGGATTAGGGATTGGGGATTGGGGATTGGAAAACTGCTTGCGGTTTCGCAAAGCAGCGTCAAAGAACGCCTCTTTCCCTACAATATTTTTCGCCGCTTCCACCGCGATGAAGACGGGGTGATGAGCATTCTGGCGGTGTTCGCCATGCTTTCGCTGGCCATTTTGTTGGGCATGGTGATGAACTCGGGCATTCAGGTGGACGGAAAAATTCGGATGCAGAACGCCGCCGACGCCGCCGCCTATTCCGGCGCCGTGACGGTTGCCCGCGGCATGAACACCATCGCGTTCACCAACCATCTGCTGTGCGAGGTGTTTTCGCTCACGGCGATTTTGCGCGAGGGAAGCGAGCAGAACGAAAAGGATTATATTCCGAAGATTTTGGCGGCGTGGCAGAAAGCGGCGACGCAATTTTCCGGCTCCAATTTTGAGAAGTTCACCGAATTGGCCACGGCCATTCAGGCGAAAGTGCCGAAAGAGCAGAACGTGGCCGACACGTATTTGGCGTGGGTCGGCGCCGTAAGCGCGCTTCAGCTTCCGGTGTTCGAGGAGGTGTTGAGCGAGGAGTTGATTCCGAATTTTCAGCGGAACGTGCTGGAATACTATCCCGAGATAGCCCAAGAGGCCGCCGATGCGACCGCGCAGCTCAACGGCACGCCCGACTATGGGCGCGGCACGATGCACGCGGCGTTGTGGCGCACGTCGGGCGATCCGGTCGCGTATCCCACGCTGCCGATCGCCGATCCGACGGTGGACGCGAGCTACCTCGAAGCGGCACAATCGCAACGCAACACCTGGGCGACCAGTTATCTCAACCAGTGGAACGCCGCCAATTTGGCGTTTTTCGACCGTTACGGCGGCCGCATGAGCCAATTCGGCGTTTTGTGGCGAGGCTTTACCTGTGGGCAGTTGAATAAGCTGATTTCGGAATATGAAAGCAGCAACCTGCCGATGCAAATCCTCCCGTTGCCGAGTACGCCGCCGGAACAGCAGGCGTATTTGGACACGTATTTGACGTTCGTCGGCGTGGCCTACTGGGGGAAGCCGACGGCATTCGCGCCCAACTTGCTGAAGAATCTCATTACCAGCGACAGCAACGTGCTGGTGACTTACGCCCAAGCCAGAGTTTTTGTGCCGCAGCCGCACTTGATTTACCGGCATACAACCGCCGGCACGTCGACTACCAGCGATACATTGGGACTCGGCGGCGTGCCCGGCGAATCGCCCACGATGTCGTTAGGCACTAGCACGGTGACGACGACGGCCGGCACGACGACCGTATATCAATCGGTGCCGACCGATTGGACGCTGTTCAACCAGCATTGGACGTGTCAATTGGTTCCGACAAACGCTTCTGCGTTGGCGACGATTTTGCAGACTCCGCCGCCGTCGGTTTCCGGCGCGTTGCCGAGCATCGGAATCAGTTCACAGCAGATTCAGGAAGTTAGTCCGCATTGAAAAAAGTGGCCATTGGTCAGTGGCTAGTGGCCAGTGAGAAATTGTTATGCGAATGAACACGTATCATACGCTCCGTGAAACCACTGGCCACTGGCCACCGACCACTGGCCGCTGCTTCCGTCATGGTCTGGCGTCGCTGGAACTCGTGCTCGCGCTGCCGATCCTGCTGTTCATGATGGCCCTGATGGTCAACTTCGGCGTCATTGCGGCGTGGAAAGTGCGAGGCTCGTCGGTTTCGAGATTCGAGGCGTGGCGCGCCCGCGATGAACGCACCAACTATACCTATCCCCGCGACGATTCCTGGTGGCCAAACGCCGCAACCTACGCGTATGGGTGGGATGGCAACATCACGGTTTCCAGTTCGCTGACCGGCGCTGTCGATTCGTCGAGCATGGTGCCGACGGGCGACGTCACGGTCGTCGCCACGCTGTTGGATGTCACGCGCGGCTTGGTGCGCGGCTACGCCGAACTCAGTCGCGGCTACGCCATGCTCGGCAAGATGGGCAAATTCGAGGTTCAAGCCCAAACCTATCTCGTCGATGACAAGTGGCGCTATGACGAGATGGGCCTCGGCCGCAACAACGCCCGACGAAGTCTCGTGGTTTACCATCTCCCGACGGCATCGAGCGCCGCCTACGTTCAAGCGGCGACCAATTTGTTTTACGCCTTTTATTACAACCCGCCCTACACGGCTTATTTGGCCCCGTTGGACCGCGACCCGGAGTTTATCGCTTTTCGAGGTTTCGCACCGCACTTTCCCCCGCCGCTTGCGAGTTTTTGCACGTTGGACATGTCGGTCGTCGATGCATTGGTGCAAAACTTGATTGACCAGGTTCAAGGCGTGTATGGTGAGCAAATCCACATACCAAGCGTCGCGGAGCAAATGACCCAGGCGTTCATTTCTCTCTACCAGCAAATGGTTCAAAACTACCAGAATCAGATCAACGCGGCGAAAAACAATCCCAACTCGCAGGTCGATACGGCCGCCCTTCAGGCCGACATTGCGACGCTCAATCAAGAAATCGCGACCCTCCAAGCATTTCTCGCAAAACTGCAAAACAGCAATGGCAGTTGAACCCGGCCCCGCTGAAAAAAATCCGCCGCGCGATTTTGGATCGCTTGCACGACGCATCGCGAACTACACCACGCGGGGAATCCTCTGCGCCGGCGTCGTGGTCGCGGGCATCGTATTCGGCCGGCAAGTGATGCTTTGGTGGGGCGTCGAATCGCTGCCGCTCGGCGGAACCAACGCCGAAACCGCCCTCGACGCGCTGGGCGATCCCGGCCGCCCGCATACCATCGAGTTCGGCGATAGCCCTTGGTCGCTTCGCCGCGAATCGTTCTCGGGCGACAAACAGCAAGCCACACAGCGGCTGCTGGCTGTGTGCCGAGCGGCCGCGGAAAACACTGCTGGACAAGCCAGCATTGGCACCCCGTTGCCGGCGGAACGAAAAATGCTCGCGTCGCTGGTCGGGCGAAAACCGGCCGATGAGTCGCCGGGAACGTGGCGATTGTATGAATTGCACGACGCCTTCCCCATGATCGTGGGGGTGGCTAGAATGAATGTTAGAGCGTCCGCGGCGCCGGCGGCGAAAAAAAAAGAGAAAAACCTTGCCGAAGAGCCGTATCGCTTGGTACTCTGGGGGATAGGGATGCCGTCGAGCGGAACCGGGTGGACGCTTTGCGTTTTCGAGCCGGGCGGTTCGGCGTCGGCCCAGGGCCAGACGGACGTGCCGTTGCCGCCGGGCTGCCATCGGACGCTGTCGATTCGCGTGGCCGAAGGCGGGCAGATGACGACATTCGCCGGGCCGGAGCAGCCCGAGGCGTGGAAACAATTTTTCGCCGATTGGAGCCAACGGCGCGGCTGGCCGTCGGCATGGGGTTGGCGGCAGACCGGCGGCGTTTGGGTTGCGAAGTTCGCCTCGGCCGA
>CAZWNM010000244.1:0-4813 GCA_964635765.1 uncultured Planctomycetaceae bacterium
CGCCGCCGCGTTGCCCGATATTCTGGCGACCTGGGCGAACACCGCATCGACGACGGCTTTCGCCGCCGCGCTGGCCGAAGTGTCCGCCATGACCCGCTTGGCCAGCGACTCGTTGCCCAACACGTATTGGCCGTCGTAAGGCCGCAAGATCGCCGAGAACAACGGATTGCTGATCGTGATCGACGACACCCAGAGGTCGCCGCAGACGTTCGGCGTGATGGGGTTTGGATTGGTGATGGGCATGTTGGATTCCTTTCGCTTATGGAGTTCGTGCAAAAACAATGCTGTTGAAAATTGCGAAAAAAGGTAACATTTTAGCCGTCTGGAGTAGATGTAAGAGAAGGAAAAATGGGAAAGATGGAAAAATGGAAAGACATAAAATTATTGTGATCTTCCAATCAAAAACTACTTGTCTTTCTTTCCCATTCCTCCCCTTTCCCCTTTTTCCTTCTTACACCGACCGTTCTTTCTTATCAGAAGTCGGGTCGCTTCATTCGGCTAAATAGTTACGAAAAAGGCAATTGTCAATGCGTCTCACCGATCGTGGGCAACCGCGGAACGATTGCTGCACGCATCCACGGTCACTTGGATTCGGTTTATCGCACTGTCGAGACCGACAAATTTTTTAATGCCGCACCCATCGCCGGCCAAGACGGCCGCAAGGCAACGGAGCGTCTGCCGCACCGTCTTGCCGTCGACCGCGTTGGCTCGATCGAGCAAAGCATCGGCCACGGCGTTGCGTTCCGCGCTAGTCAGGCTTCCCAACGCTGCCAGCATGGTGCCAATGGACGTTTGTGCCGTTACGGCGTTCGGCGAATCGGCGGCGTTGGTGCCGATCAAATCGGCTTGCGTTTTAATATCAGCCATGTCGCCGGCCACCGTGTGACCGCTCGCGGGAATGCCAAGGTTCGTTAAAAGCGTTGTCAGGTTCGAGCCAAGTCCGGCGATTGCATCCGTTACTGCGCCCTCCGTCAGGACAGCGGTTCCGGCATAGCTGCTGTTTGGCCCATAGGCGACGCCGGCGGCAACCTCGCTCACGGTTGGGCCGACGTAGGTTCCCGTCACGCCGAGAATCGTCGTGGTCGTTAAAACGCCGTTTTTCGCGGTCGTAACAGCCGCCTCGTCCGTCGCAAGCTGTGCCGCTTCACCGGCCGTGAAAACCGCTCCCGACTTGGCCGTTCCGTTCGAGGCGCCGAAGGCGACGGTCGTGTCGGTTCCATCAACGTTCAACGTAGTCCCGGTCAGTGTCGCCGCGTCCGCCGCCTGCGTGGTCGCCGTGACGGAATAAGTCGCCGTATCGAGAGCAACCAGGGGGAAGCCTGGGTTCGCGTCGCCGCTCCCGGTCACGGAACTGCCGTTGATCGTGAACGTGCCTGTCACGATCCACGTGCCGCCGTAAATGTGATTGCTGCCGGCGTTAAATCCCGAACCCGTGAACAAGCCGCCGTAAATAAAGCCATAGCCGTTCGTGAACCCAGAACCCGTGAACACGCCGCCATTGATAGTGCCTGCGTTGATCGGCACACTGCCGCTGTTAGCGAATCCAGAACCCGAAAATATGCCGCCGTTGATAACACTCTGGCCGGTCGCGTTGATAAAGTTAGGGCCGGAGAATGTGCCGGCGTTGATAGTGCCATTGTTGGTGAATCCGGAACCGGAAAGTTGTATACTGTTGGAGCCGGCGTAGCCGATGGTTCCGTTGTTGGTGAATTCAGAACCCGAAAATGTGACGCTTGTGGGCCACAGGACGCTGTTGTTGGTGAATTCAGAACCAGAGAATGTGCCAACCAAAATGCTCCCGCCGCTGGCCAAGGTGATATTGGGAATGTCACATACGCCGGTGCCAAGAGAAATCGTCGTGCCGCTGTTGATCGTCGGATTGTGTGTCGGCGATGGTTGGTAAAGCGTGCAGGAGTCGCCGTTGCCGGGCAGATTTCCGGTGAGCGCCGTGAATATCGGGTACTCCGTAGTGGACCAATTTCCCTTGGTCGCCCAATCGTTTGAGACCGAACCTTGCCAATAAAACATAGTAACCTCCGGGGGTGGGGTGTAAAGATCAAAACCAGAAAGATCGACTTCCGACAGAGTGTAGTCTGCCGAGCCGTCCAACGTTACAATAGCCGCATTGATTTGTGAAATAAAAGCAGTCGTGAAGTTGCCCTGCGGACCACGATACCAGTCTATACACAACAACACTGGCACGCCGTTGACAAGCAAAAAAGATGGTGACGATGAATCGCCTGTGTCCATTGTTTGATACCAAGTCGCCTCTGTCGAATCGGTCGATTGAACAGCCTCTAACAATTGGCTTGCGGTATTTAGAATAGTTGTCCGCGCAACCATGCCCTGCTTGCCGATGTTCCTGCAAGCAAGGATCGAAATGCCCGTCAAGTCGGTGTAATTCGTCCAATTGGCAGGTAGGATCGAAGCGTAGCTGATTCCCGTTCCTTCCAAGGACTGGTCCAGTTTGGCGACCATAATATCGTAGTTCGGATCGAGCCAAATTGGCGTCGAGGCGATGGTTGCATTGACGACCGTTCCGTCCGCCGTTACGAACTGGATCGTTGTTCCAACACCGGCGTGATAATGCTGCGCCAACAGCACGTGCCACGGCGTGATTAGCGTCGCCGCGTATCCTGTTCCGTAACCCACGGTGTATGCCGACCAGCACGTCAAGTCCACGTCGGCGGCCCAAAAGTTCGGATTGCGAACGGGCGGCGTACTCGGCAGCATCGTCGAGAATAGCGGCCACGTCGAGTTGCTGGGGGTCTTTCCCGCAATTCGCGTATCGATTTGCGATTTACAATGATCTGCTAAGAGTGTCATGGATATTCAGAGTGGTAAGGGTTAATAATAGGTGATGCCGCCGGTGTACTGGGCGAAGGGAGCGCCGTATTGCGGCCTTCATCTATGTGGTCGCGGTCGTAGCCGCCGTGGCGGTCGTCGTGGCGGCAGTTGCCGTTGCCAAGAGCGATTTTGAAGCGACGCCGGCCTTCAAGATGTCGATCATCTGCTGCGACTTGGTGGCGTCGGCCGCGGCGTAATGGGTCACAATTTTTTGGACGGCCGTTTCAAACAGCGCGGCCGCGTTGGCCGAAACCGTGCCGGTCGGCGCGTGCAAATCCTTCGCCAGTTCTATAAAGCCGTGAATGGCGTCGGGATAGTCGCCGTAGGAATACGCCTTCAAGGGCGTCGCCAATTTCGACAGGCCCCATTCGTTGAGCTTGTCAGCCAGTTCACCGGCGTTCTTGCGCCGCTGCTGGATGCGAGTCGCACAAAACAACACGACGAGCGTGCCAAGGGCCGCCGTCATCGCCAAAACAAGATATTGCCATTCGGACGGAAGTGTTTGGAAATTATTCATGATAGGGACTAGAGGCTAGGGGATTAGGGACTAGAAACTAGGGACGAGGGACTTGGGACGAGTGAGTGCCGCTGGCTTTGCCAGTGCCCACACCCCTCGCCCCTCGCCTCTCGTTCCGCAAAACGCTACGCACTTGCGCCGTTGCTCTTCACCACGTAACGCGGATTGATCACCGCCGCCGCGCCGCGCTCGCTCGCCTTGAATCGAATCACGATGTCCTGGTTGAAATCGGCTTCGCCGCCGATGGGCGCCTGCGTCACCGTCAGCGGCCAGTTCTCCATGTAGGCGAACGCCTTGCTGAAGTCGCCGATGAACCAATACTTTTGGGCGGCACTGGCGGCAATGTTTGCGGCAATCAGGCGGCGATAGGCCAGGCGGCTCTCGACCACTGTGTAATTGCCCAGCGGATTCGCAGCGACCGTTTGAACCGGGCCGGACGTGTATTTGATCTCCGCCGCGTTGAAAATCCGATGCGCGGCATGACGATACGCGGGCGTTACCAACACCGTCGTCGCTTGAACCAACACCGGCTCGCCCGTGTTCGGATCGAGAATGTTGGCGAACATTTGTTCGGCGGCGTCCACGTCGGTCCAATCGACCAATTCATCGGTCATTTGGTTGATCCAATTGCCGTCCGGGGCCGTGCCGGCGCCGGTCGTGCTGTAGGTGTTGTAGGCCGCGCCTTTCCAGGTATAGTTGTTCGTCACGCCAACGAGCAAATCGAGCAGCCGCTTTTCCTTGTTGAGGCCCAACACCTCGCCGACTTCCGACGCGCGCCCAAGCACCAAATTCGTGCGGTCGAAAAACACCGCTTCCCGCGTCACTGGAACGATGAATCCCCGCTTCGTGGTCTGCGGCGTGTCGATATAATCCTCGCCGAAGCCGAGATTCGGATAGGGCATTCCGGGCCGCACTTCCGAAATGTCGTCGCTGATCCGGCCGATGCCGGGAATCCGCTCGCCGTCGAGCCGCGTCGGAATCGTCTGGACCAGCCCCGATAGCACGAACGCTTCCTGTTCGTAAGCCTCCAAAACCGTCGTCATCACCAATTGGCCGGTGATGTTCGAGAACGCCGTCACATCCACGCCGTCGCCGGCTTCGAGCAAGCAGACGCCGCCGGATCGCGGGTCCATCTGCCGCACGCGCTCCGGGCTGAGGGTCGCCTCGGCCAGTTCGCGGATGCTGAAATCCTTGGGCTTGAGTTCGCCCTTCTGCAACGACTCTTGCAAATTTTTCACGGTCTTTTCCGGACCGTCTAATTCGTACATCCGCTTGAGTTCGCGGTACTTTATTGAACGCATGGTATTTCTGCCTTCTGTTATGGTTTGTTTTAGGAAAAGGAATTGGGGATTAGGGATTGGAAGAAAGGTTGATTGGCGAATCTAATCCCCAATCCCTTCATCTACTACGAGGCCGCCGTGGCTCCGAGGATTCCGCCGTTCATCACGA
>CAZWNM010000245.1:0-4809 GCA_964635765.1 uncultured Planctomycetaceae bacterium
CCGTGGTCTGAAGCTCGATCGCGGCTGCGTTCATGGTCGGGTGGTTCCAGGCTGGAATCCGGCAAACTCGGCGCGCCCAGCCGAAGCCGCCGCATGACATCGCGGACTCGATGCACCAAGCCGGTGGCGAATTCGCTCTCTTCGACTTTTTTCCCAATTTCCTCGGCGTCTTGGCCGTCGAGAATCCCGTCCAAATAGGCCAGCAATGTTCGCAGCGTAAGTCGCATAGGAATACCTCCGCTTCTAATAGTGGACTGCCAGTCTGGTTTTCGTGCGAAATTCTGAAAAACAGACGATTTTTGGAAAAGACACACGGCCGGCGGCGTCGCCGGCCAAACGTTGGCCGAAATTGCCAACCTGCGTGAATCGCATTGACGCTAATGTTGGTAAACATTATAATCTATCCTCGGCCGCAGCGGCCGGCCTTGGAAACCCCCTTGAATCGAAACCGCGTCGCCGGTAGCGTAAGTAGATTGAAGAACCAAGAATGAAGATTGAAGCATGAAAATGCGCGGGGCGGAGTCGGCGATTCGCCGTCGGTGCTGATTCCTCGCGCGCGCCACAAGCACCTTTGTTCCAATCCGCAATCTCTAATCCACCATCCCCGTTCAATGGCCGATCCGTTCGAAAGCAGCGATAGCGTTCGTAGTGCCCAGCCGCTGAAGCGCGTGCAAAGCGTGACTTTCCGCGAGCCGCTGGAACTCGAATTGGGCGGACGGCTGCCGGAAGTCACCGTGGCGTTCGAGACCTACGGAACGCTCAACCCACAGCGCGACAACGCCGTGCTGATCTGCCATGCGTTGACGGGCGATTCGCACGTCGCTCGCCACGACGACGATGATGATCCCGGCTGGTGGGATGTGTTGGTCGGGCCGGGCAAGCCGGTCGATACCGATCGATATTTCGTCGTTTGCCCGAATATTTTGGGCGGCTGCCGCGGCACGACCGGCCCGAACAGCATCAATCCGGAAGCCGGACGCCGCTACGGCACGCAGTTTCCCGTCATCACGATCGGCGACATCACGGCCGTGCAATTGCAGTTGCTCGATCGCCTGGGCGTTCGACGATTGCACGCGGCGGTCGGCGGCTCATTGGGCGGGCACATCGTCATGACGCTCGCCACGCAACATCCCGACCGGCTCCTCGGCGCGGCTGCATTGGCCACTTCGCCGCGGTTGACCAGCCAAGCGTTGGCGTTCGACGTGGTCGGCCGAAACGCCATCATCCGCGATCCGGCCTACCGGCACGGCGATTATTACGACCACGAGCCCGGCCCGGTCGTCGGCTTGGCCATCGCCCGAATGCTCGCGCACATTACGTATCTTTCCGGCGAGGCGATGACGCAGAAGTTCGACGCGCAGCGGTTGAAGCCGCGCGACGTGCAAACGCAATTCGAGAAGAAATTCGCCGTCGGTTCGTATCTCGCGTATCAAGGCGAGCGATTCGGCGAGCGATTCGACCCGAACAGTTATCTGACGCTCAGCATGGCGGTCGATCTATTCAATCTCGGCGATTCGCCGGAAAAGTTGGCGGAAGTTTTGGGCCGCTCCACGTGCCGATGGCTGTTGGTCAGCTTTTCGAGCGACTGGTTGTTCCCGACGTTCCAATCGCACGAACTCGTGCACGGCCTGATTGCCGCCGGCCGGCCGGTGAGTTATTGCAACGTCGAGACCGATTGCGGCCACGACGCTTTTTTATTGCCGAATCAGATCGACGTGTACGGCGAGTTGGTTCGGGCATTTTTGGACAATTTGAGCGGCGAGGCGAGCAGGCACCAGCCCCCTGTTGATGGAACGCTGCCTCCGGATGTTTCGGAAAGTTCGACGCAAGAAAAACATGCCGCAACGTCTTTAGCCGACGACACCCGAATTTTCTGCCATCGCCGATTGGATTACGACACGATCCTCGACCTGATTCCGCCCGGCGCCAGCGTGTTGGACCTCGGCTGCGGCACCGGCGAACTGCTTGCAAGGCTCCGCGACCGCGGCCACCAAAACGTCATGGGCATTGAATGGGACGAATACGCCGTGTTGGCTTGCGTCCGGCGCGGAATCAATGCCATCCAAGCCGACTTGAACAAGGGACTTGCCGCATTCGCCGACGGACAGTTCGACGTGGTTCTTCTTTCGCAAACCTTGCAAACCGTGCGCGACGCTTCCCGCGTGTTGCACGATATGTTGCGGGTCGGCCGGCTTGGAATCGTGAGTTTTCCGAACGTCGCCTATCGCAAATTGCGAACCGAGTTGGCCGAGCGCGGCCGCGCGCCCCGCGTTCATGCCGAATACGGCTATCAATGGCACAACACGCCCTATGTCCGGTCGCTTTCCATCGCCGACTTCGAGGAATTTTGCAGCCAGCAAGGTTTCAAGATTCGGCAGCAAGTCGCCTTGGACACGGAGGCCGACCGGCTGGTTCATGACGACCCGAATCTCAATGCCGACGTAGCCGTCATGGTGTTGGGCGTCTAGCGGTTGTCCAAGAATAACTTGTGGCACAGTCGCCCTCGGCTGTGCGGAATTGCCCTGGACAGCCGAGGGCGGCTGTCCCACAAACTCCAAAGTTATTCTTGGACAATCGCTAGGATGGGGCCAATCTGGCGGAATTCTGACGGTTTTTACCGCTCGACGCACGCCCTTTGAACGCAAAAACCACCACGACGGGTGCCAATGAACACCCATCGGCGACTAGGCGATTTCCTCAGCTTCCCCCTTCCGCCGCCCGATAAACTTGTTACAATAACGAGTCTATTTATTCGCCGACCCTCTGAAAATTAGAAGTGTGGTGGAACATTATGCCTAAAATGAAGACCCATAAGGGGACGAAAAAACGCTTCCGGCTGACCGCCAGCGGAAAAGTGAAGCACCGCTCGGCCGGCACCAGCCATTTGGCCGCGCGGATGAGCCACAAGCGCAAACGCAACCTCCGCGGCACCACGACGACCGATGGCGTCGAATGCGCCAAAATTCGCCTCGTCCTCGGAAAGCACAGCTATTAAACAAGTCACCTCTCCCCTTGGGAGAGGGTTAGGGTGAGGGCCGTGCGTGTCACGAAAAACCCTCACCCCCGGCCCCTCTCCCGAAAGGCGAGGGGAGATGATATTTACGCCGGCGGAACGGGCAAGAAAAACGCTTCCATCATCTTGGAAGGGCCTGGTTTCCGCACTATCCAATAGGATTTCGTTCCCATGAGAACTACCAAAGGCGCTGCACGTAATCAGGCCAAGAAACGTTTGTTTAAGAAGGCGAGCGGCTACGTCGGCGGCCGTCGCCGATTGCTCCGCACCGCCACGGAAAACCTCGTCCGCGCCGGCGTCTACGCCTTCCGCGACCGCCGCAACCGCAAGCGCGATTTCCGCCGCCTCTGGATCATCCGCATCAACGCCGCTGTCCGCGCGCTGGGCCTTCGCTACGGCGAGTTCATCTCCGGCCTGAAAAAAGCCAACGTCGAGTTGGACCGAAAAATTTTGTCCGACATGGCCATTGCCGATCCCCAAGGTTTCGAGGCGGTCGTTGGACTGGCCAAGAAGGCTCTCGGAAAATAAAACACCACACGCACGGAACTGAAATAATTGAACCACGGAGACACGGAGATCACTGAGAAAAACAGAGAAAACAGAAGAAATGCGAAAGAACGCTAATTTTCACTAATCTTCGCTAATGGTTTTTTGATTAGCGTCGATTAGCGATGATTAGTGTTCCTTAAATAGATCTGTGTTTTCTTCGTGTTCATCTGGTATTTTTGTGTTTTCTCCGTGTCCTCCGTGTCTCCGTGGTGATTTTTTCCGTGTGCGTTTTTTTCCGCATTTTATTGTGATGTGGTTGATCGACTCATGGCTCTTTCCGATTTTCTGACGGAGTTGGATTCTTTTGTCGGCGAGGCGACTGCCGCATTTCAAGCAGCCGACGGCGCCGAGACGTTGGAAGCCGCGCGAGTCCAGTTTCTCGGCGCGAAAAGCGGACGCCTGAAAACCGTCCAAAAAGGCTTGGGCACCGTCGATAAAGCCGATCGGCCCGCCGCCGGAAAACGCTTCAACGAAGTCAAGCAGGCGATTGAAGCGGCGCAAGCGGCGGCCGTCGAACGATTGGCCCAAAAAGCCGGTCCGGCAGCCGAGTCGCAACAATTCGACCCCACGACGCCCGGCGTTCGTTTCCGCTTCGGCCGCTTGCATCCGATCACGCAAACGATCGACGAGCTCAAGGAGATCATGGGCCGCCTGGGCTTCACGGCGGTTGAAGGCCCGGAGGTGGAAGACCCCTGGCACAATTTCGACGCGCTCAACATTCCCCTGGAGCATCCCGCCCGCGATCCGCTGGAAAATTTCTACCTTGTTCAAAATGCTGGGAAGACCGGGAGACGAGGAGACGAGGAGACGAGGAGTCTCGCCAATTCGACTTCCACGGTAAATCAGAAATCCGCCAGGCACTCAGTCTCCCAGTCTCCCAGTCTCCCAGTCTCCCAGTCTGTTCTTCTGCTCCGCAGCCAAACGAGCACGGTGCAGATTCGGATGATGGAAAAGATGCAGCCGCCGGTGCGAATCATTTCGTGCGGCCGGGTGTATCGGCCCGACACGGCCGACGCGACGCACTATCCGATGTTCCATCAGATCGAGGGCCTGTTGATTGATCGCGGCGTGACCATGGCCGACTTGAAAAGCACGCTCCGGCTGTTCGCCCGCAGCGCGTTCGATCCCGACGTTCACATTCGTTTCCGCCCGTCGTTCTTCCCGTTCACCGAGCCGAGCGTCGAGGTGGACATGAGTTGGCGCGACGGCTGGCTCGAGATGGGCGGGGCCGGCATGGTCGATCCGAA
>CAZWNM010000246.1:0-4805 GCA_964635765.1 uncultured Planctomycetaceae bacterium
CCATCGACGATTTTTGTGCGGTAGCCACGAAGCAAGGGCGTTCGCCGTGGGGCCAAAGCCTACGTGGGCTTTTCTCGCTGAATGTACGAAAAAACTAAATGCACAGACCCCAAAAAATCGCACCAAAACACCCTTGACAACAAAAACCCTTTCAGTGTCGAGGGGCCAGGACAGCATCACTCGGTTTAATCTCCCATGTAGCCTAGTGATACATTCCAGGTAAAAAGGTTGGAGCTATCCGACATGATCTGCTCACAGCCCCATCAGCGTATTGAACCGTACGACACCATGTAAGCACCTAACCCACTTCACCCACACCCCGTCCTGAATCGTTTTTCATGGTGAAAAACGCCCGATCGCAGTGTGAAGATAGGCGAACAGTGCTTTCCTCGAACCCGCTATTGACAATCCCAGAAAAGGGAAGCCTTGCCCGCAAAGACCAGTCCCCCTACCCCCAACGAGCCTTTCTGGAAGGACAAGAGGTTTTTGGTACTGTTCCGTCGCACCACTCCGATGGAAAAAGTTTTGGAAACAAACTAACTCTTTTTGTAGAAAAGAGTTGCGGCAAACCACGCAGGTCGCGAAGTATTTCTTTGTGCAAATCTTGGAGGCTAATCAGAATGTATTGATAGGGAGCAAAATGCAAAGTTCTTCGAGAATTCAAGGTTTGTGCTCTTATGGCAAGCAATAAGCAAACACCGGATGACACGGCAATCGCCGCGGAATTCACACGGCTCTACAAAGGCTGCGCCCGGTGGTTGTACGCATATCTCTTGTCGTTGTTGCGACGTCCCGACGACGCCGACGAAGTGCTCCAGGAAACAATGCAGGTTTGCTGGGAAAAATTTGATCAGTATCGGCCGGGCACGGAGTTTCGTGCCTGGGCATGTCGTATTGCCTATTTCAAGGCAGTGAAGTTTCGCGAGCAGCGAAGAAAAACGTCCTCCATGTTCTCGGATGCTTTTTTGGAAGCCGTTGACGAAGAAGCCGTGGTCATGTCCGACACGCTTGATATGCGTTTGGCTTTTCTCGATCAGTGCACAAAAAAACTTCCCCCGCAAGACCGAAAATTGATTCGGTTGCGTTATGCCATGGGCGCAACGACCCAAAGCGTCGCCGAAGCCATCGGTTGTTCTGTTAATGTCATTTATCGCGCCTTAGTGCGAATTCATGACATGCTGTTTCATTGCGTCGATCAAGCGATGAAAGAGGAGCAGCAACAATGAACGCGTCCCACGGTCCCTTGGTTGAGCTTCGCGAATTGCTGACGTTGCTTCACAACGACGAAATGACCCAACAGCAGGAATCTCGTATCGAGCAACTTGTTGTTGAAGATGTCATGGCAAGACAATTTTATTTGGAAATGATGTTCTTGTACGGTCATTTGAAATGGCGACATCAGTACGGCATTCAGTGCGGCGAAGAATTGCCCGAGGAGGAAGAGTCGATCGCCATGGCCGAGATCACCGGCATGGAATATGAAGCTATGGAAACTGAAGGGGGATTCACTCCTCCTGTTTCCGCGTCCATTGCCGAACCGCAGCCCAGGATCGTCATTACACCGACACTAGGCTCTTACATTTCTTCCGATCTTACGCTCGGCATGTTTTTGTTTTCGTACGCGGTAGCCGCCGTCATTACAGGTTTTGCCCTGTTGGCTGCGGGATTGATCACCATGCCCAGCTATCGTGACATCGCCGATCAATTTGCACGGTCGACCGCGAATCGTTCAGACGCCCCTCACTTCGCCACGCACCCGAATGGGGCAGATGATTCTGATCCGGCGGCACCACAGCGAAAGACCATCGGCCAAGTGATAGGCTTGGTGGATTGCCATTGGAGCAATTCCCAGACAGCAGCTCATCTGCGGTGTCGTATTGCGGTGGGCGATGAGTTTGTGCTTGCATCCGGCTTGGTTGAAATCACCTACGACACCGGCGCGAAAGTGCTGTTGCAAGGTCCGGTAACGTACCAGGTCGATTCGCCTCACGGTGGATTGCTTTTGGTCGGAAAGTTGACCGCTCGCGTAGAAAAGAAAGGGGACAGTAGTCAGAAATCTAATCCCCAATCCTCAATCTCTAATCCTGCTCTGTTCGTTGTCCGCACTCCGACGGCCGTTGTCACTGATCTCGGCACCGAATTTGGTGTCGAAGTAAGCAATACAGGCGAAACCCGATCGCATGTCTTCCGTGGTTCGGTGCAACTGCAACAAACCGGCGTTGCCGAGGGAAAAGAATCGCCACACAACACGATTATTCTACACGCGAACGAAGCCGCAAGTGTCAGAATCCAACACGGTGTAACAGAAAAAGCTGATAAAGAAAACAAACTCGTGCTATCGCGCGGCGAGTTCAATGCAACTGCATTCATATTGCCCGGCGGGATGCGTCAATACGTCGAGGAGCAACATCTCAAACCGTTACGTCGTTGGCAGGCGTACAGCCAACAATTGCGAAAAGACCCGACGTTGGTGGCGTATTATCCCTTTGAAAAAATGGCGTCCGATGCCAGCACGTCGGTTTTGCCGAACCGATCTGCGGTTGGCAGCGAGTTGGACGGCAACGTGCCCGGCGGCGAATGGGTCGATGGCCGGTTGCCCGGCAAGATGGCGTTGTACTTCCACGGTCTTGGATCAGGAGACTGCGTTCAATTGCCTCATCCAGAGCGGTTTGAATTTTCTGACGCATTCTCGATTGCTGTGTGGTTCAAGGCCCATGCAAACCATTTCCCGTATGGAACCATGCTAGTTACGAAAGGCGAACATTCATGGCGGCTCCTGTATTCCGGTGAACCAAGTCCACTCGGCTTCCATACAAATAATGCGAATGTTCCCGTGCGACGCAATGGCTATTATCAGGAAACGAATGGACATACCAATATCGTGGATCATCGGTGGCATTTGGCCGTCGCGGTGTACGAGCCGCAGAATGACAAGGTAGCGCAAAAGCGATTGTACATTGATGGTCGGCTCGATGCTGAAAATATGGCCCCGATGCCGCGAGAGCAAAGCAAATCTCCCGTGTGGTTGGGAGCAAATAGTGACGCCCCAAATCAAGTGTTTTCCGGGTTGATCGACGAAGTGGCGTTCTTCTCGCGCGCCTTGTCGGCAGAGGAAATCACTGCAATGTTTCGAGCGGGCAATCCCGAGAGTTGTGAATCTGAAACCCAATGATGATTAACCTGAAAAATCCAGATACATCCTTACGGATTGGTTCTGTTAGGAACAATAAAATGACCCAAAACCTTTGTTGTTTTCTTTTTCAAGGAGTTCGTTTTATGAGAGTACCGAAGTGGTCGATGTTCATCATTGCGAGCCTGTTGGTTTGCGGTGGATGGCTGAATTCCTCGCCTATTGTCGCTGATACATTCTATACTTGGACTCCCACAGCAGGTGGGACTTATACATGGGGCACGTCTTCCAACTGGCAAGGAGGCATTCCAAACAGTAGCAGTGCGATCGCCGACTTCAGTGAGTATGCCCCGACGGGCAGTCAAGTCGTAAACCTTGACGCAAACTACACGGTGGACGCTATGTTCTTTGGATGGGGTGCCACGCCCCAATACACCTGGACGATCGAGAGCACCGCCGGTTACTACTTGACCGGCTTGACAAACATTTATGTCAATCCTGGCACCACGGCCACGATCTCCGCAGGTATAAACAACAGCACTTTCCAAGTCGGCGGTACCTACTCCGTCGTCCGTAATGGTACGCTTAATCTCGCCGGCAGCCTTGTTAACGATACGATCACGTTGAGCAGCGGCACATTGTCCTTGAACGATGGTGTTTCGTTTAGCACGGTCAGCATCGCCGACAACTCGGTATTGATTTTCAATCCGATCAATAACTCTCAGACGTTTAGCGGAATTGTCAGCGGCAGCGGAACGTTAACCAAAAATGGCACCGGCACCGCGACCCTTTCCGGTGCAAATACCTATGGCGGCGGCACCACCATTAACGCTGGCACGTTGCAGCTTGGCAATGGCAGTGCCACCGGCACCGGAGCTGTCACGCTCAACGGCGGCACACTCGATTTGAATGGACAGGCGTTGACCAGCAATCTGACCACAATCAACGTCACTAGTCCCTCGACGATTTCAAATAGCTCTAGCACAATGGCGACGTTGTCATCTAATCTGACGCTGAATACGACAGGCAACCTCATCCTGAATGGTTGGCTAGGCGGTACCAGTAATAACTACACCCTCAATAAAACCGGCACCGGCAGTTTAACCATCTCCGGATCCAACGATAACGGCGGCCTGCGCCTCTCGGTCTCGGCCGGCACGGTAAATCTGAATTTGGCTTCCAGTTCAGGAATACATGCCATCTCGGAGATTTCTGCAATCGCCTCCGGGGCTCTCGTACAATACACGGGCACCGGCAACTATCAAGTTTGGGGAGCGATCGCTCTCACCGGCGGCACCGTTGATTTCAATGGAAATTCCCAAAGCTCGGTGTGGAGCTCCAGTCTACTCACCGTAAACAATGCCTCCACGGTGGCCAATACGCTAGCCGGGAGTTCCTCAACCTTGTCGTGGGCCACTGCGCTCAACGCCAATTTGACCGTCGCCACCAACGGAAATCTTACATTGGCGGGCGGCATTACCGGTACCGACTATGGCATCACCAAAACCGGTACCGGCAAGTTGACTCTTTCCGGTGCGAATACTTACACCGGTGCGACGTATGTCAACGCTGGCACTTTGAGTTTGACCACAACCGGGAGCCTTGTTTCGCCTGTAAATGTGGGCCCATCGGGCGTGTTTGAAGCGACCTTCGGCAGTAGCGGCGGCAGCATGTC
>CAZWNM010000247.1:0-4794 GCA_964635765.1 uncultured Planctomycetaceae bacterium
CTTCCATCTTTTCAGGAATTGCGCAACATGAGATTGATCGTCGTCGATGGAATGGCGCAATGCAACAATCCCAACCCGGATATCATCCTATCGATCGCCGAGGCGTTTCGACGGGTTCATGGGGCGGAGAACGTCCGATTCGCCGCCCCAGGGAATGTCGATGCGGTTGCCGACGCCTACCAGCCGCATTTGATTCTCGCCGTGTCGTCCCGAATGTGGCCGGAACTCTCGTTGCAACTCGCCGTCTTGCGCCAGCGCTGGAACGCCGTCGTCGGCTGGTGGCTCACCGATGACCCTTACGAAATGGACGGCAATTTCGCGCAAACGAAATATGCCGACTTCGTGGCCACCAACGATCGTGGGTCCGTGCCGCTTTATACGGGCGTCGCCGTCTTCCATCTGCCGCTGGCCGCCGACCGGGAGCGGCATTTTCGGCCCGTTCGGAAAAACGACGCCGAGTACCAGCGCGACGTTCTTTTCTGCGGCGTCGGCTTTCCCAATCGTCGCGCCGTCGTCGAGGCGGCGTCGCCGTTTCTGGCGAAACGCAAAACGCTGATCGTGGGACCGGAATGGGGTGAATGTTCGTTCGCCTCCGCCGAGCGCGTCGACAATACGGCCCTGGCCGATCTTTACAATTCCTCGCGAATCGTTCTCAATTTGCCCAGGGTATTCAACTTCTTCAATCGGTTGAATTTTCCGACATCGACGCCGGCGCCGCGCACGTTCGAGGCGTCGGCCGCCGGTGGGTTCCAGCTTGCCGCCGCCGACCGGCCGGAATTGCATCGCTACTTCGACATTCCCGGCGAACTCGATCTGTTTCGCAATACGCAAGAACTCGAAGAGAAAATCGAGTGGTATCTCGCGCATCCCGACGAGCGCATGGAAGCCGCGCAAAAGGCGCAAACGCGCACGATGAACCGCGACACCTACGACCATCGCGTCGAGCAGATTCTCGAATATGCGAAAACGCTCGTCGAAAAGCGGTGTGGCACTGCTTGAAACAAGCAGTGGCGCACGTTGGTTCGAAATGAACTCTAAATCGCCCGTCCGACGCAGGAGATCAGCGTTTTCATATAATTTCCACGTTGAAAAGCGGCGGTGTCGGAACACTTTTCGCGGCTCATGCTGCCCTTGAGTTGCTCGATCGATTCGTATTCATGGTCGTCGAGCCATTGCCGCAGTTCGGCAAGGATGACGCCCGCCCGGCCGATGCCGTTGCGATAGAGCGTCGAGGCGATCATACCGACGTCGGCGCCCACCAACAACGCTCGCAATAGGCCCTGGGCGTCGTGAATTCCGCCGGTAGCGGCCAGCGACGCGGTCGTCCGACCGTGCAACAAGGCGATCCATCGCAACGCAACCGGCAGCTCGGCCGGCGAACTCAGTTGAAACTGCGACCGCATCTCCATCGTTTCCAAATCGATTTCGGGCTGATAGAGACGGTTGAAAAGCACGAGTCCGTCGGCGCCGGCTTGCGACAGCCGCACGCCCATGTTGGCCATTGCGCTGAAGCTCGGCCCGATTTTGACCGCCAAGGGGATCGAAATCGACTGCTTCACCGCGGCCACGAGGTTGAGATATTGGCTCTCGACTTCTTGCCCGGTCATGTTCGCATCGGCGGCCACGAAATAGATATTGAGTTCAATGGCGTCGGCCCCGGCCTCTTGCATTAGTTTCGCGTAGCGCGTCCAGCCGCCTCGGCTCGTGCCGTTGAGGCTGGCGATGATCGGAATCTCGACCGCGCGTTTCGCTCGCGTGATCGATTCGAGATATTCATCCGGGCCGAGATTAAAATGTTCCTCCTCGGGAAAATACGTCAGGGCTTCGGCGAACGTGTCGGTGCCGAACTCATAGACCTTGGCCATTTCCTCCGAGTCGTGGTCGATTTGCTCCTCGAAAAGCGAAGGCAAAACCGCCGCCGCCGCGCCGGCATCCTCCAGTTGCCGCAAAAGAGCAACATCATGGGTCATGGGGCACGCGGAAATGACCAAGGGATTTTTCAACTTGAAGCCGAGATAGGTCGTGCTCAGATCGACGCTCATGACTACGCCTCCTTGATAAAGCCCGTTCAGTGATGGTTGACGGACGCAAGATCGTCCGCCACTATTGTAACATTGAGGCAAGCCCTCCCGGCCGCGTTGGCATAATTTTCTTTTACGCCTTTGCATGAGCCACGTTTTTGTGCATTGGCAGATGCTTTGTGGCCGCAAAAGACGCCCTTTCGGGTGGTTCGGTATCAATCCTCTTGTCAAATGGCGGTCTATGGCCGCAAAATCGTTCGGAAAATTGCCTGGTTTGTCGGGCTTGCGGTAGTTCTGGTTGACATGGCAAATTGGGCGAAGTTATACTAAAGGGAAAGTAGTGCGGATTATGATCCTCCGCCCTCCATCCTCTATCTCCCAGACAGGCCAAGTATGAACCTTATCGGCAAGATTTTTGTTGTCGCCATCTTCGTGCTGAGTTTGGTGTTTATGGCGTTTTCCATGGCCATTTACTCCACGCACAAAAATTGGCGCGAGGCGGTCGTTGCCCCGAATACGGGCATGAAGGCTCAATTGGAAAAAGCCAAGAGAGACCTCGACGAGAAGACGGCCGAAAAAGACACCCTTGAAAAAAATCTGAAGGAAGAACTAGAAGCGAAGCGAAGCGCCTTGACTACCGTGGAAAACAAGCTCATCGCCGCCCAGAAAGAATGCGACGAACTCCAAAAAAAGCAGGCCGAATTGGAGCGGGATAAGAGGGACGCCGTCGCCGCCATGGCCGCCACGCAGGCAAGCACCAAGGTCTCGCGCGACGAACTCGAACGGCAACGCACGCAAATCGCCAAGACCTCTCAGGAACGCGATGCGACATTCAAGCAGCTCCTCGAAAAAACCACGGAGTTCGACGAAGCCGCCAACGAAAAGGCGTTGCTCGAACGACGCACCGGCGAACTTGGAAAAGATTTGGCCAACGCCGAGCGGTTGAGAATCAAGCAGGGACTGAATAAGATCGACGAAACCAAGGTTCCGCCGAAGGTCGATGCCATCGTCACGAGCGTCATCAGCGGCGGGCTGGTCGAAATCTCGCTCGGCTCCGACGCCGGACTCCAAAAAGGCCACGTGCTTCACGTCTATCGCGTCGGCGCGGGACGCAGCGACTACGTCGGACGCATCGAAGTGGTTCTCACGACGCCGAACACCGCCGCTTGCAAGGTCGATCCGAAATACCTCCTCAGCAACATCCAGGTGAATGACCGTGTCGTCTCCAAAATCAACTAGCGCCTTGCAATCGCCGTTGCCGACGCCCGTTCGCGTTCGTCGAAAAGCTCAGCCGGATTTGTACACGATCCTCCTGGTGCTTTCGGTGATTGCCGTGGCGTTGGCCATCACGTTCCTTTGGCTTTCGATGAAGTCCTACGACTACAACATCAAGGCCGAGCGGCCGACGGTCAACGCGATCCATTGCCGATTGGCGAATGACGTTCCGCTTTTGGCCCGCGCCGGCGCCACGGGCCAGTGGCTCTCGGTTCGTGGGTAGTGGATCGTTGGTGGCGGATAGTAAACCGAAAACTGACCACTGATAACTAAAAACTTTCCACCCATCGAGCACGGATGCTCCAAGTTCAAAACCTCTTCCGCCGATTCCGTTGCGACTTGGCCGTCGATCTGGGCACGGCCAACACGCTGATTTGTCTCGTCGGCGAAGGGCTTGTGCTCAATGAGCCGTCGGTCGTCGCGGTGCAGCAAGCCACGGGCAAAATCCTCTCGGGCGGATGCGCCGTCGGCCATTTGGCCAAACAAATGGAAGGCCGCACGCCCGACTCCATCGCCGTCGTCCGGCCGCTTCGCAGCGGTGTGGTAACCGATTTCGAGCTATGCGAGGCGATGCTGCGGTATTTCTTCCGAAAATCGCGGCGGCCCGGCTGGCAACTTCGGCCGCGCGTGCTGGTCGGCATTCCCGGCTGTATTACCCCGGTCGAAAAACGAGCGGTTTTCAACAGCGTCGGGCGCGCCGGCGCGGCCCAGGTTTGGGTCATGCCTGAGGCGAAGGCGGCTGCCATCGGCGTCGGTCTTCCCATCGCCGAGCCGACGGCCAGCATGGTCGTCGACATCGGCGGCGGCACGACCGAAGTGGCCGTGATGAGCCTGGCCGATACGGTCGCCATGCAATCGGTTCGCACCGGCGGCGACCGGATGGACGAGGCGATCGTCGATTATCTGCGGCGGCATTTTAATCTTCGCATCGGCCTATCGGCCGCCGAACGGCTGAAAATCGACCTCGGCAGCGCGTATCCGCTCGAAGAGGAGCGGACGATCGAGCTAAGCGGCGTCGATGCCATCAGCGGCCTGCCTCGTCGCGCCGCCGTCACCAGCGAGGAAGTGCGTCAGGCGTTGGCCGATCCATTGCAAGAGATCATCCATGCGATCAAATTGACGATCGACCGTTGCAGCCCCGATCTGGCGGGCGATTTGGTCGATAACGGCCTAGTCCTCTGCGGTGGCGGCGCGCTGTTGCGGCGGATCGACCGCTTCATCAACGAGCAAACCGGCCTCCCGGTCCGCATTGCCGCCGATCCACTGACCTCGGTCGCGCAGGGACTACTAATTTGCATGGAGCATTTTTCGCAATGGCGCCGCTGGCTGCAATCGAGCGAGGAAGACGTTTAGAGGGATTTGGGATTGGAAAACAGCCGCTTGCGGTTTCGCAAGGAACAATCGTGAGGCGATGGGACGCAAAACTATTTTCCATCGCCTTCTTTCCCCGTCTCGAACAACGGCCTCAAGTCTAATGTTTTCATCTTCTCGCCCGATG
>CAZWNM010000248.1:0-4791 GCA_964635765.1 uncultured Planctomycetaceae bacterium
CTGCCTGACGCTCGCCGAGCCAACGCAACACGTACTGCTGAATCCAATTGCTCGCCATTTTCGCGTCGCCGGCGGCGTCGGCGAGCGCGGCGTAATAATCGACCACCGCCCGGCCTTGATTCACCAACACGTCGCTGTCGTAAGGCGACAAACCATACGTCGTTTCGAGCCGCCGGCGAATGGCCGCCGGCAGTTCGCCCAACGAAGCGCGAACGGCCGTGATCTTCTCGTCCGTCACCGTGACCGGCAGGAGATCGGGATCGGGAAAGTAGCGATAGTCGCTCGACTCTTCCTTCGCGCGCTGTTCGCGGGTGACCTGCGCGGCTTCATCCCAACCGCGCGTGGTTTTCGGCACGTCGCCCAGCTTATGGTGCGTCTCTTGCCACTGCTCCCACTGCCGCGCGGCCTCGTACGTAAGCGCCCGCTCGACCGCGCGAAAGCTGTTCATGTTTTTTACTTCGACGATCGGCGTGGCGATAAATTTCTCGACGGTGTCGGAAAAGGGGTCAGACCCCATTTGCCGGAACGGCCCTCCGGGTGCTTCGCATAAATGGGGTCTGACCCCTTTTCCTGGGATGTGCAAATTGATGTTGGCATCGACGCGAAGGCTTCCCTCCTGCATGTTGCAGTCGGAAACGCCGAGATAATTCAGCAGCAGTTTGAGCTCCGTGAGATACGCCTTGGCCTCGGCCGGCGAGCGAAGGTCCGGCTCGCTGACGATCTCCAACAATGGCGTTCCGGCCCGGTTCAGGTCGATGCGGCTGTCGGCGCCACCGCCGGTTTCGTCGTGCATGCTTTTCCCGGCGTCCTCTTCCAGGTGGGCGCGGGTGATGCGAATCCGCTTGCCTTCGATCTCCAGCCACCCGTTGCGGCTCAGCGGCAGATCGAACTGGCTGATCTGATAGCCCTTCGGCAAGTCGGGATAGTAGTAATTCTTCCGATCCCACTTGGTGAACTTCGGGATTTCGCAATTCAATGCGGCGGCCGTTTTTAGCGACAATTGAAACGCCTTGCAATTCATCACCGGCAGCGAGCCGGGCATTCCGATGCAGACCGGGCACGTTTGCGTATTCGCCGGCTCGCCGAATTTCGTCCCGCATCCGCAGAACATCTTGCTCTCGGTGAGCAGTTGAACGTGAACTTCAAGGCCGATGATGATGGTGTAGGGAGTGGGCATCGGGGAGGGGCTAGGGATTAGGGGCTAGGGACTAGGGACTAGGGAAGTAAGATCGAAGATTGAAGAACAAAGCTGCTTGCAGTTTCGCAATGAATAGTCGCCGGCCCTCGTCACTCTTTTGCGGCTTTTTCTGATTTCAACTTTTTATGCAGTGACTCGCATTGTTTGATGATACACGTACGAATCGTTTCGGCAACCGCAGTGTCTTTGCGTACCAAAATTGTCGCATATACTTTTGCTTTCAATGTCGGAAAGTGGCAAGCACGAGTTTTCTCCAATACGTTGCCATACCGCACATCCTTAGGCACAGTTACCGCATCGATCGAGTGATATGTGATTAAAATATGAGAAGGCAACGGTGGTTGCGGTAACGGCGTATTTTTGTCGCCCACAGGCTGCCTCTGCCGTTCCATATAAAAAATCCTCGTGCCGTCGTCATTCAGACACTTACCATCATACTCCGCTAGCCACGGCTGCGTTTTCTTCAACTCCATCAGATCGGCATGAATGGCCTTGATGAGTCCGTCCATTTCGGGCGTTCGGAACTCCTTCTTTTCGCGTTGCGTTTGTTGCGCGGCCGGTGGTCCGGCCGAAAGACCCACACCCAAAAACGCGAGCAACACAATCGCCGAAACCAAAACGGTCGCTTTCATGGTTTTCTCCCGCAAATAGAGTTCAAATCGACTCGGCAATTACAAAAACCACCTTACTGCCGGAACCAACTGGCGCCGTTCCAATTCTACCCCAGACATTCCCTCCCAGTCTAGGGGGATGTTTTGGCTTCAGGATGATCGGGAACGACTACAAAGAGCGCGCATCGGCCAAAATCCTGGCGATGGCCGCGTCGTAAGAAATCGACGCGCGGGCGATGGCGGCGGCAAAACCGGCGTCGGGCGAAAGACACGGGTTGCCGTTCACTTCCAGAATCCACGGCCGGCCGGCGGCATCGACGCGAAAATCGACCCGCGCCCAACCGCGAAGATGAAAAAGCGTCCAACAGCGGCAAGCCAATTCTTGCAACTGCTTTAATAGCGGCGCGTCGGCGGCTGGAAAATCCAACCGACGCTGCGTGTGACGATATTCGAACGAATCTTCCTGCCATTTTGCCCGATGCCCGACGATACGCGGCTTCGACGGCGGGAACTCGACGAACTCGATTTCAGCCGGTGGCATCGCTTCCGGCCCGTCGGGCCCGGCCAACACCGACAGATTGAACTCGCGGCCTTCGATAAACTCTTCGGCGAAACACGGTCCATTCGAGCGTGCCGCACGATCGGCGAGTTTTTTTTGCAATTCTTCCCGCGTCACGTCTCGCAGCACCGCGTCGTCGTCCATGCCGCGCGAGCCTTGATCCCAAACGCCCTTCAGGATGTGAGCAGAGCGTAGATGGGTGCCACTGCTGGCTTGTCCAGCAGTGTTCTCCGATTCCAACCACACCGGCGTGGGCAGCCCGGCGTGACGCATCCGCTCTTTCGCCAAAATTTTGTGCGTCGTAAGAAACAGTGCTTCGGTGCGATTGCCGGCGTAGAGAATGCCGAGCACGTCCAACACGGCCGACGGCAGATACACCAGTGAATCGGCCCCGGCCAGCGATTCGACCAGATTGAAAACCACGTCCGGCCGTATCTTTGCAAGCTCTCGCTGCATCGCCGCCAAGTCGAGATCGCACGCTGTCGATGTCACCTCGTGGCCCAAGCGGCCGAGCGATGCGGCGACCGTCGCCACTTGCACCAGCGTGTCTTGATCTTCCGGTGGGGCGTCGGCGGGCACGGCGTTGTGGAGAATGACGACTCGCATGACTTAAAAACGCAGACTGCAAAAATTGAACGCAGATAAACGCGGATGAACACAGATGTCGAACAAGAAGCAAACCTTTTAGACAATAGGGAATCCATTTTCGGCAGAGGTAGATTGGCCAAAAACCATCTGCGTTTATCTTCGTTCATCCGCGTTCAATTTACTTTTTAATGCTCTTACTTTTTGTGATTTGTCATTCTCTTCTTCGCCGAGCGAACGATTCGGTCGATCAATTCAACATACGGCACGCCGACGAAGCCGCAGATGATCGGCAGGTCGGATCGCTGCGGATTGAGTCCGGGCAGCGGATTGACTTCCAGAAAATGCGGACGGCCGACGGCGTCGCAACGCACATCGACCCGGCCGCCGTCGCGGCAGTGCAACGCGCGCCACGACGCGAGCGTCAACCGCTCGACCTCGGCCGCCACCGGATCGTCGGCCGGGCGAACCAACTTGTAACGCACGCGATCGGTGTAGTTTTCCTTGTTGGCGTACGAATAAATCTCCGCGTCGGCGTTGGCCAAAAGCATGATTTCCATCGTGCCGAGCGTCGTGGCGTCATCGCCTGAGCCGGTGACGCCGACGGTGAACTCGCGGCCGGGCAGAAAAGTTTCGACCAGCACCGGCTGATGAAATTGCTCCAAGAGATCGGCGCAAACGGTTTTCAATGCGGCGCGATCGCGGATTTTCGACGCGCCGGTAATGCCCTTGCTCGTTCCTTCGGCCACCGGCTTGGCGAAAAGCGGAAACGGCAGGTCAATCGCGTCGGCGTCTTCCGGCCGCTCGACCACGGCGAAGTCAGGCGTTGGGATGCCGGCCTGCCGCACGACGCTTTTCGTAATGCCCTTGTGCAGGGCGAGCGAAAGTACCAGCGGATCGGAAAACGTGTAGGGAATGTTATACACGTCGAGAATCGCCGGCACTTGCGACTCCCGAGCGAGTCCGTGCATTCCCTCGGCGAAATTAAAGACCAAATCCCAGCGGTCACCCTGAGCGAGCCGGGCCATGAGTCGCTTGGCGTTGCCGATGCGGTCGGTCTGGTAGCCTAATTCGATCAAGGCGTTGTCGATGCCGTCGATGGTCACCGGGCTATCGAACTCGGCGGTTTCTTCTTCGGAATATCCTTCGGCGATGTAGTCGGATCGTAGGTCGTAAGTCAGGCCGATTTTCATGGGGGCTAGAGGCTAGAGACTAGGGGCTAGTAGGTTATGCTTTAGCATAACAAAATCTGCCGAGCGGGTGTTATGCTGAAGCATAACCTACGGGGCTGCCTATTTTTTCTCGTTCATGTCTTTTTCCGCGTTCCGCACCAGGAGGTACGCATGCATCCAATAACTGAACGCGAACGGAGCCAGCGGCGGCAGGGCGCAAAAAGCCAACGCCCAGAGGATTTTGTCGTGCTTGCCGGGAAAGTTGGTCTCCGACAGAAGCATCAGTTCGACGAATTGGTAGCACCAAATGATCGCAAGGATGAAGGCTATGACAGCCCAAAAAACGGCGAAACCGCACATGGCGTTGCTCCTTGACCGGCCCCATCCGTGGAGCATTGTTTTCGCTGCGAATCCGTTGGCGAACTTCGAAAAACAACAGCAGTGGGGCGACAGGACAACCGTCGCCCCAACGCGAATGCTTCGTTGTTACAGCATTACGCGAGGCGGTTAGGCGATTACAGGAGGCTTACGTCCCCCGCTCGCCGTCCCTCGCCCCTCGCCCCTAACCCCTCGCCCCCTTCCTCACGTCCCGTCGGGATACCGGAACGTTTTGCCCTCGTAGTTCCGCAGCAGCAGGTCGTTGCCGTCGCGGCCGACGACGTAGTT
>CAZWNM010000249.1:0-3521 GCA_964635765.1 uncultured Planctomycetaceae bacterium
CGGCCAAGTATCCGACAAGAATCGCGGTCACGCCGACCATGACGCCCGGATAGAGCCAATAATAAAGGTGGCTGGCCCAACCGATGATGAATTTCGAAACTCGGGCGAACTTATACGCGCCGGTTTTGGACAAAAACGCTTGCTCGGCGAAGAAATAGGACGACCCGGCGCCAGGATACAGTTTCGAGAGTTCGGCGTACGCGATGGCCGTGGCGAAGCAAAGTAAAAGGGCGGCAACGATGCCGAACCAGATTGCCGAGCCTGCCATCGGTGCCCCGTATTGACATTGCTGGGCGAACGTCAGCCACAAGAATGCACCGGGCGCGATCAAGGCCATGGCGTTCATGGTCAGGCCGGTTAGCCCCAGGGTTTTCTTCATTTGCGGCGGCGCGGGAGCAGGATCGGAAGCCATGAGCATACCTCGCTTTCCAAGTGTTGACGAAAACCGTTGACAACGCGACACAGTGTTAGCAAATGCCGTGCCGTATTTTTCGGCAAAGCTGGCGGTGGGTGTCGAAAGCCTAGCCAAAAGCCTAGGAGGACAAGAGGCTGTGCGTTGGCGAGGAAGTGCCAAAAATGTAACCGAATTGCAACAACGCAGGCAAATAAGCCTGTATGTTACGCATCCATTGCACGCCTTTTGTGCACTTTGTCGCTGTCGTCGTCGTTTGTCGTGACAATCGGGTGCGGCTGAGCAGAATTGCCGGATTTTGATTTTCCCGACATTTCAAGCAGCCGACATCCCTTCGGCTGGTTTCCATCTTTCCGAGAGAGTTGTTATGATGGGAACCAATGGCATCGAAAATGCGGCGACAATGCAGGGAATAAACGCCTCTTGCACCAGTCGGAGTTTTTATGGATTTGACCTACGCTGAACTTTCCTCGACGGGACCGGTGCGGTCGAAAAACGAAGATTCGTTGGGCTTTTTCCAACCGTCCGACCTGGAAGAACAGCGTACCCGGGGCGCCGTCGCCGCCATTGCCGACGGCGTGGGCGGACAAGGCCACGGCGACGTCGCCAGCCGGTTGGCCATCGAGGCGGTGTTGAAAAGATTTCAAGACGGCCCCGGCGGCTTGCAGCCGAAACAGGCGCTCTGGCGAATGTTCACCGCCGCCAATATGGCGGTCTACGATCGAAGCATGGAACAACGCGATCAGGGCCGCATGGCCACGACGTTGAGCGTCTCGCTGTTCCGCAATAACGAAGTCACCATCGGCCACGTCGGCGATTGCCGCGTCTATCTGATTCATCGGGGACTTGCCCAACAGATTACGACCGACCATTCCTACGCCGCCATGCAACTAAGGCTTGGCCTGATTTCGCCGCAAGAGGCGGCCACGAGCGACATGCGGTGCGTGCTCACGCGCAGCTTGGGCAAAGACCCCACCGTCCAGGTCGATTACTACACGATCCAAGTCAACCACGGCGACTATTTGGTGCAGTGTTCCGACGGGATGCACAACTGCGTCGCGCCGGAGGAGTTCAGCGAAATCGTCACCCACGGCTCGCTCGACGACGCCTGCCGCGAGCTTGTCGCGCTGGCCGTGAAACGCGGCACTGACGACAATCTGTCGGTGCAAATCGTGCGGATCGATCGCATCGAGGACGTGATGTTCTATCGAGGGCAGCCGATCTATCACGACCGCGAGCTGCCGACGAGCAACGAAATCGAAGTCGGCCAGGTGTTGGACAATCGGTTTCGCATCACCGACCTTGTCAGCCGCAGCGGCATGGCGTCGATCTTCAAGGCGCAAGACCTCGAGAGCGGCGAGCCGGTTGCCATCAAAATCCCTTTCATGCAGTTCGAGAGCGATCCGGCCTTCTTTTCGCGATTTCAGCATGAGGAAAAGATCGGCAAGTCGCTTCGGCATCCGTACATTTTGCGTATTTTGCCGGTCGAGGAGAAAAGCCGGCCGTATATCGTGATGGAGTTTTTGCAAGGGCAGACGCTCCGGCAAGTGATGCAAAGCGTGGAACGCATGCCCGTGCAAGACGCGTTGACGATCGCCAGCCGCCTTTGCGAGGCCCTGGAATATCTGCACGGCCAGAACGTCGTCCACCGCGACCTGAAGCCGGAAAACATCATGCTCTGCGACGACGGCAGCATTCGGCTGATGGACTTCGGCATCGCCAAGGCGGCCGGCTTGCGGCGATTGACGTTTTCCGGTTTCTCGGCGTCGCTGGGCACGCCCGACTACATGGCCCCGGAGCAAGTGAAGGGGAAACGCGGCGACGCGCGCACCGACATCTACAGCCTCGGCGTGATGCTGGACGAAATGGTCACCGGGTCGCTGCCGTTCGAGGGCACGAATCCCTACGCGATCATGCACGCGCGTTTGGCGGGAGATCCGGTGGCGCCGCGAAAATGGAATCCCGAGCTTTCGCCGCAGTTGGAAGAAATCATCCTGCACGCCCTGGAGCGGCAGCCCTACGACCGCTATCCTTCGGCGGCGGCATTGAAGGCCGAGTTGGAATCGCCCGATGCTGTGCAGCTCACCGGACGTTGCGACCGCTTGCGGCCGCCCGACCCGTGGAGCCACCGCTGGCACGCCTGGCGATGGTTTGTCTTGGCCGTTCTCGCGCCGGTCGTCGTTTTTGGCTTGATGTACTTTTTGGCCCACAATCCCTGGAAAGGCCGATAAGCCTTCATTCTTCCAGTCGCAATGCGAAAGCGACGGCGGCGGAAACCTCGCGCATCTTGGCGGCCGACAACGTCGTCACCAGCGCGCCCAACCGGCTCTTCGATACCGTTTGAAGGTGGTCGCAATTGACCGCGCAGTCTTGAAACATGCCCTCGTCTTTGTAAAGCCGCGCCTCGGAGGGAATGTCGCGAATTGTCGTGGTGATCGGCGCGACCGTAACGTCGCCAAGATATTCCAAAATGGCGTCTCGGGTTAAAATCAACACCGGCCGCTTCTTGTCGGGTGCCGAAAACTTGTACCAACGCACCTCGCCGCGTCTCATTCGTCACCCCATCGCTGCTCGGCCGGCCAACCGTCAAACTCGCCTCTTTTCACGGGATGCCGCTCATATCCCCGGCGGTGTTTCCGCTCCAACTCCGCCGCGCGGTGCTTCGCCAACGCATCGCGAAACGCATCGCGGGCGAAGGCCGATCGCGTCGTTTTCAGCTTGTGAACAACTCGGTCCACTGCCGCCACAAGCTCCTCCTCCAACGTCATTTGCACGGCTTTCATCGTTCGCGTCTCCCATGTGGATGTCTACCACTATAATAGTCCACATCCCGCCCGCCTGTCAACCGAAAAAACCGAACGAAACGAGACGGAGCCGGTTGCCGAGGCCCGGCGCGGCGGGTATGCTGAGTGGATGGACGAGCCAACCGCCACGCCTGATCAAACTCCGCCCCTTGTCGAGCGTTATCGCTGGCTGCCGCTGGTGCTGCCATTCGCGGTTTATATGATCGTAACCGCATTGGAGCCGTCGGGCGACCGGTCTTATCCGGCGATGTACGCGCTGAAAATCGTCCTGACACTTGTCGCCGCCGCGATGGTCTGGCGCGGCT
>CAZWNM010000249.1:3531-4770 GCA_964635765.1 uncultured Planctomycetaceae bacterium
ATTGCGGATAACGCCGCTGGCGCTCGTGGTCGGCTTGGTCGGCGGGCCGCTGTGGATCGGATTATGCTCGCTCCATGTGGAACAATCCTATTTGTGGCCGCTGTTGAAAAATATCGGCCTGGGTTTTTTGACCGGCGGCGAACGGCCAGGCTTCAATCCGTTCGCGGAAATCGATTTTCCCGGCGGAGCTTGGATGTTTCTCGCCGTCCGATTCCTCGGCCTCGTGGCCGTCGTGCCATTGATCGAAGAGTTTTTCCTTCGCGGCTTTCTCATGCGCTTCGTCATGGATCGCGATTGGTGGGCCATTCCGTTCGGCAAGGTAGATATGGCGGCCATCGTCGTCGGCACGGCCTTTCCTGTCCTCTCGCATCCCGAATGGCTTGCGGCGGCCGTGTGGTTTTCGATGATTACTTGGCTGATGGTTCGCACGCGCAACATTTGGGATTGCGTCGCGGCCCATGCCATTACGAACTTGATTCTCGGTGTTTACGTCGTCTGGCACGGCGGCGCGGCATGGCGGCTGCTGTAATTAGTTTTCAGTTGTCAGTGGTCAGTTTTCAGTTGATGGTTGGAAACTTTTCACGAACCACTGAAAACCAATAACTGAAAACTGACCACTGATAACTGATAACTTTTCCATGCGTTACCAAAACGTTTGCCTCGAAACTATCGCGTACACGCTGCCCGACGAGGTCGTTAGCTCGGCCGAAATCGAGAAGCAGCTCGCGCCGCTCTACGCGCGATTGCGATTGCCCGAGGGCCGGCTGGAATTGATGACCGGCATTCTGGAGCGGCGATTTTGGCCGCGGGGAACCCGTCCGAGCCAAAAGAGCATTGAAACCGCCGAAAAAGCCATTCTGGCCTCCGGCATCGATCGCCGCCAGATCGGCGCGCTGGTGCATGGCTCGGTCTGCCGCGATTTTTTGGAGCCGGCCACGGCCTGCGGCGTTCATCACGGACTCGGCCTGCCGACGCGCTGCGCGGTTTACGATATTTCCAACGCATGTCTTGGCTTGCTAAGCGGCGTGGTGCAAGCGGCCAACATGATCGAACTCGGCCAGATCGGCGCCGCCGTGGTCGTCGGCACGGAATGCGGCCGAACGCTGGTCGAATCGACCATCGCCCACCTGAACGCCGACGCTTCGCTCACCAGGCAAGACACCAAAGCCGCGTTCGCCTCGCTGACGATCGGTTCCGGCAGCGCGGCCATTGTTTTGTGCAACCGCGAACTGAGCCGCA
>CAZWNM010000250.1:0-4768 GCA_964635765.1 uncultured Planctomycetaceae bacterium
GGCGTTTAGGGAAGGTGTTGAACGAGCGAGGCATAGTGGCGGAACAGGTTATCCACAATTGGAAACGCCGTAACCGATTGTCATATAGCAACTTGCGTGCGATGGGTTGCCAGCCCGACGCCCAGCCTTTATGATGCTCTCCCGTGGATGACACGCTTTGCGATCGTCCATGTCGCACCTAATCGCCCGCTTCACGCGGGTGCGGATTGAACATGTCTACCGCTTATCGCACCGACGCGGGAAGCCAGCCGGCCAAGGTCGGTTCCGAAATACTCGATCGTTTGCCGCCGCAAAATCTCGACGCCGAAAAAGGCGTGTTGGGCAGCATCCTGCTCGATCCCGACTTGGCCGACGATGTCGCCCTGGTGGTTCGGCCGGAAGATTTTTACGCCGAGGCCAACGAAAAACTTTATCGGCATCTGTTGGCGATGCACGACGAAGGCAGCCGCATCGACAGCACGCTGTTGCTCGAACGGCTCCGCTCGGCCGGCGATTTGGAACGGATCGGCGGCGCCGCCTACTTGGCCGAAGTGCTTCACGCCGTGCCCTATGCCGCGAACGCCGTCTATTACGCCGAGATCGTCCGGGCGAAATCGACGCTGCGCGCCTTGATTCACGCCAGCACGGAAATCCTCCGCGATGCCTACGAGCCGACGCTCGATCCGCGTGAGATGGTCGGCCGCGCCGAGGAGATGATCTTCCGCGTGCATGACGAACGCAGCACCGATCAAGTCACGTCGGTTCAAAACGTGCTGGTCGAGGCGTTCGAGCGGATCGACGCCCGATTGGAACACGGCGAAGGGGCGGGCGTGCCCTCCGGTTTCACCGACCTCGACACCATGACCGGCGGGCTACACGAGTCGGAGCTTGTCATTCTGGCCGCGCGCCCGAGCATGGGCAAAACCGCGTTTGCCACGAATATCGCGGAAAACGTGGTGATTAAATCGAACGTGGCGACGCTTTTCGTGAGCTTGGAAATGGCTCGGCTCGAATTGGGGCAGCGTCTTCTCTGTTCGCAAGGAAAGATCGACGCCAACAAGTTTCGCAGTGGATTTTTGTCGAAGGAAGACCGCCAGAAATTGGTCGAGGCGTCGGCTAAGCTGGGTCAGGCGCCGCTTTTCATCGACGATTCGCCCTCTCGCACTTGCACGGAAATCGCCGCCTGCGCTCGGCGTTTGAAACGCAAGAACAACCTCGGGCTGCTGGTGATCGACTATCTGCAATTGATCCAGCCCGACGATCCGCGCGATCCGCGTCAGGAGCAGGTGGCCAAGATGGCGCGGCGGCTGAAAGGGCTTGCACGCGAACTGAAAATCCCGATCCTTTGCCTGGCGCAGTTGAATCGGCAAATGGAGCAGGGCAAAGAGGGCCATCATCCGCGGCTGAGCCATTTGCGCGAGTCGGGCGCTATCGAGCAAGACGCCGACGTGGTGATGTTCGTCCACCGCGAGGAGTATTATCACACGCGCGAGGAAGCGATGGAAAAAGGCATTTCCGGGCAAGCCGACATCATCGTTGCGAAGCAGCGCAACGGTCCCACCGGCGACGTGAAGCTGGCGTGGTTCAGCCAGTTCACGCGATTCGAGAACTTTGCCCAGCAGCCTCACGAGGAATTCGGAGGCTATCAGGAGGACTTTTGACGGGCGTTTTTAGGCATTCGCGGTAACCATAAAAACTTCTTACCGCTGGAACAGTCCCATTTGGCCGCCTTCGCGGATCGCGGACGGCCAGCGGCCGGAAATGTGGCATGAGCCGCTGGAAATGTCGGGATTCTTGCAGGCACAAACGAGAACCCCCATGTCGTAACGCCGTCCGATGGATTTCAAACGCTCCAAAATTTCAAGGCGCTCTGAAGCTGGAATCGCCGTCACCCGGCTATTGCCCGCATGAATCGCCAGAGGTTTGCTGCCGGCGAAGCGGTCCAGTATTCTGTTGAGTATTCGCTTGTCCTCAATGTGCCGCCGCAGCGATCTGGTTACAGCCGGCCGAAGAAACAGGACGCTGGCGGCAATTTTGCGCACGCCGACGCCGGCCAGCGACGCACAAAGTGGTTCAAAGCAGTCCGCGCCGTCGGTTACGCCCGGCAAAATTGGGTCGAGCCTCGCCTCGATCGAGATGTTCGCGTCGATCAGTTCGGCCGCTTGCACAAGCCGGACTTCCGGCGTTGCCGCGCCGGGTTCAAACGCAGCGGCGATTCGTGGATCGAGCGTAATCAGCCCGATCCGCCCTTGGACCAACGGGGCGTATGCGGCCAACAGATTTCGGTGCCGTTCAGGAATCCGCCCCTTGGTGACGAAGGTTATCCCAATCTCCGACTCCAAGAGAAACCTGAATACGTCATAAGCCATGTCCAGGACTTCGGAAACGGGCTGAAACGGATCGCTCGACGGACTGAAATAAACGGTGGTTGGTTTTTGGCGTTTACGGCACAATTCCTCCCGCAATTTGGCGAGCGTGTTGGTGTAAAATCGGACTTTGCCTTCGCCGGGGTACGTTTGGTAGCCGCGTGCATAACAGTAGCGGCACTCGTGAGCGCAGCCCGCCGTCAGATTGACCGTCGGGACGTGAGCCAGACATGCCAAGCTGGAGGGCGTGAGCACGGCCGATTTTCGCTCCGCCAGGATCACTTGAGTCACGGCGACCGCTCCTCTGCCAATATATGAACCGATGTATACAATACCAGACCGGTTCGGCAAGTTCAAGTCAAGTTTTTGGGCTATTGTGCAGCCAAAATACGATGATAACTACACCCCTGCGCGGTGCAGTTTTATGACCGCGAGATCGGCATTGACTTTCCAATTGGGTGGAAAAACAGGCGTCCCGATTGAAAAAATCGGCCGGGCGCGGTCTATTAAGAGTTTTCACATTGCCGACACGCTCTTAAAACCGCATCGCCATGTTCCAGCCCGTCGAAAGCTCCGTCGCCTTCCCAAAACTCGAAGAAGAAATCTCGCGATTCTGGCGAGAGCGGGCGATTTACGAAAAATCGCTGGCCGCACGGGCCAACGCTCCCAATGGCCCCTTCATTTTCTATGAAGGCCCGCCGACGGCCAACGGACTCCCGCATCCGGGCCACTGCCTGACGCGTTCGATCAAAGACCTCTTCCCACGCTACAAAACCATGCGCGGCTATCTCTGCCGCCGCAAGGCCGGCTGGGACACCCACGGCCTGCCGGTCGAGGTCGAGGTGTGCAAGGAACTTGGTATCCACTCGAAAGAGGAGATCGAGGCGTACGGCGTCGAGCCGTTCATTCGCAAGTGCGTCGAAAGCGTCTTTCGCTACACGCACCAGTGGGAGCAATTGACCCAGCGGCTCGGCTTTTGGATTCATCTCGACGAAGCCTACGTCACGTTCCATCGCAGCTACGTCGAGAGCGTTTGGTGGGCGCTGAAAACGCTGTTCGATCGCGGGCTGCTTTATCAGGGCCACAAAATCGTGTGGTGGTGGGCGCAAGGCGGCACCGCGCTCAGCGCCGGCGAAGTCGGCCAGGGCTATCGCGAAGTCGCCGATCCCAGCGTGTTCGTAAGGTTTCCAATCGTTGTTGATGATAAGGCCAAATCGCTTGGTCTTGATGAGAACGCCAGCTTGTTAGTCTGGACCACCACACCTTGGACATTGCCAGCGAATCAATTTGCTGCTGTCAAACCGGATATTGAGTATTCATTGATTGTGGATCCAACCGATGCCAATAAAAAGTTGATTGTCGCAAAATCTTTGGCATCCACGATTATTGAAAAGGTGCAACGCAGTCGAGGTGAGGTTGATCTTGGTAAACAAGCTGTCCTTGGAGGGCCAGCAATAGCTTTTGCTCCCGTAAAAACCTTTAAGGGCGAACAACTTGTTGGATTGCGCTATGTGCCGCCATTCGACGATCTCTATCGAAAGCCAGAATGCTGGGGCGAATTTATTTGGAATCTCAAACCCAGCCAAGGAGTTCCGATACTGCGAAGCAAATCTGGACAGGCAAGTGCCGATGATTTAAGGACCAACAGAGGATTTGCTGAATCCGAGGAAGCGATAAAAGCTCATGGTATTGAGGAATTCAATGCCAACGGTGAATGTTCTTGGCTTCGTGCATGGCGTGTTTGCCCCGCATCCTTTGTAACGACCGATACGGGTACAGGTATAGTCCATATTGCTCCAGCCTTCGGCGAAGACGACTTTAACTTGCTTCAGACGATTCAGGTACCAACGGATATTCCAGTTTACTACCAGCCCAAACTACTTTGCCCCGTTGCTCCAGACGGCAAGTTTACTGACGACGTTCCAGCCTACCGTGGCCGCTGGGTGAAAGATTGCGACAAAGATATCATCCGCCAACTCAAGGCCGAGGGCAAGCTGTTCCATCAGGAGCAATATCTGCACGATTACCCGTTCTGCTGGCGGGCCGAAGAAGACCCGTTGATTCAGTATCCGCGTAAAAGCTGGTTCATCAAAACGACGGCATTTAAGGAAAAAATGCTGGCCAACAACAGCCATATCAACTGGCTGCCGGAACATATCAAGGACGGGCGGTTCGGCAATTTTCTGGAGACGAACGTCGATTGGGCGCTTTCGCGCGAGCGCTACTGGGGCACGCCGCTGCCGATCTGGGTGTGCGAAAAAACCGGCAACAAGGAGGCCATTGGAAACTATGACGAGTTGCTGAAAAAGCCCGGCGTCACCGGCATGGAGCGGTGGACGAAGGCGAAGCTGGAAAATCCCGACCTGCCCGACGACCTTTGCGTGCATAAGCCGTATATCGACGCGGTGACTTACGATTCGCCT
>CAZWNM010000251.1:0-592 GCA_964635765.1 uncultured Planctomycetaceae bacterium
TACATCGCCTTGAAACATTCCGGAGTTTTGGGATAGGCCCTAAAAATTGAAGAACGGAGATCGAAAAGCAATTCATACGGATCGCTTGCATCGCGTTCCGGCAAATGGATTATCGTCAAGTCGGCTCGCTTGCCGACTTCGAGCGAACCTGTTTCCGCCGCCTGCCCCAAGGCCGTCGCGCCGAAAATCGTGCCCATTCGCAAAATTTGCTCGCGGCTGACCATCGGATGCTTTTGGGCCGCAAATCGCATCTCCTCTAACAAGTTCAAGTCGGGCGAGGAGCCGCGGCCGTCGGTGCCCAATGCGACCGGCACGCCCGCCGCAAGCATTTCTGCAAGCGGATACCGCCGATGGGCGAACCAATCGTGCGTCCGCGGGCAATACACCGCCGTCATGCGGTCGGCATGTTTTCCCAAAAAGTCGATTTCCTCATCGTTCAGGTAATTGCCATGCACGACCAATACGCGCCAGGCGGCGGCCAGCGTGCGAAGGTAGTCCAACGGCCGCGACTCGTGCGGAATCAACGTCGGGCGCCATGTCCCAAGTTCTTCCAAAAAAACGCGCAACGGTCCGCCGCCGGTCTGCAATAATT
>CAZWNM010000251.1:602-4765 GCA_964635765.1 uncultured Planctomycetaceae bacterium
CCGCCAAGTGCATGGCGATCGGGATTTTGTGTTTTTGCGACAATCGGACGACCGCCGCCAGCAACTCGGGCTGCACGGTGTATGGAGCGTGCGGACTCAAGCCGCGATAGCAGCAGGTTCCCTCGCCCTTCGGGAGAGGGCTAGGGTGAGGGCCGTCGTCGGCTTGAAGATATCTCTCAGCCAACGCCGACGCATCGGCGACGCGTTTGGCGGTCGGGGCTATCAACTCCAGAAACGCCGTGACATTCACGCCTGACGACACGACGGCATCTTGCGGCCAATCGGATTGCACGATGTCGGCAAGCGTTTTGACGCCGTACGAAAAACTCTCGCGGAGTCCTTGAGCGACGGCCGTCGCGTCCGGGGGCGTTTCACGCCGAAACGCCATGACCAGCCGAAGCCAATCGACCAATGGAATGCCGCGATATCCGAGCGGCCGCGAAAGATTGCTGAAGTCGAGATGGGCATGGGCGTTGACCAAGCCCGGCAGAATGGCGACATTGCCAAGCTCGGCCGCCGCGCCGCCATGCCGGCCGACCGCGACGATTCGCCCGGCCTCGACGCTTACCGTTCCGCTGGGAATCGGCTCGCCGACGGCCGTAAAAACGTATCGAGCGCGGAAGGTGGTTGACATGATTGGTTATGATGACGCTCGGTTTTCTAATCCCCAACCGCAATCCCTATTCCGCGCGCGCCGCCAGTTCCAATTCGCCGCGCTGGATGGATTCTTCCAAAGTTTCCTCGGCCGACTTGCAATTTCGCGTCGAACGTGATGCCGCCGCAGGTCGGAGTAGCTTTTCGTCAATTGGTGGACGCAGATCATTGACGGCAGACCTTTTTCTATTCCACCAATGTACCGCGTGATTGTCGGCGTTTAGCGGAGTATCTCGTAAAAAACGTTTCTCTTGCGGGCCGCGTAGCCGGCGTCTTCAATCCGGCGGCGAATTTCGGCCTCCGTGGCCTGAAAACTCGTGCCGGCGGCGGCCACGACGTTTTCCTCGATCATCACGCTGCCGAAATCGTTCGCCCCAAACCGCAGGGCCAATTGGCCGACCGCCAAGCCTTGCGTCACCCAACTCGCCTGAAGGTTGGCGAAGTTGTCGAGATACAACCGGCAGACGGCCAGCGTTTTAAGATACTCGAATGCGCCCAACTTCGGCAATGCCGCCAGAGCGGTGTTGCCGGGCTGAAATGTCCAGCAAATAAACGCGGTGAAGCCGCCGGTTTCATCCTGCAATCGTCGCAATCGTTCCAAATGTTCGATGCGGTCGGCAAGCGTTTCGACGTGTCCGAACATCATGGTGGCCGAGCCGCGTCCGCCGAGCAAGTGCCACTCGCGGCAAATTTCCAGCCAACGGTCGGCCGACGCCTTGCACGGACTGACCTGTTGCCGGACGCGATCGACGAGTATTTCCGCGCCTCCGCCCGGCAGCGAACCGAGGCCGGCCGCGCGCAACCGCACGAGAACGTCGCGCGTCGAGAGGCCGGAAACCGCAGCGATGTGGGCAATTTCCGGCGGGCCAAAGCCATGGATGTTGAGCGTCGGAAATTGGCTTTTCACGTCGGCCAAGATCGCTTCGTACCACTCGATTTTCAGTTCCGGATGCATTCCGCCTTGCAGCAGGATTTGATTTCCGCCCAGGGCGATGGTTTCCGCAATCTTGCGATACAACTCTTCGCGTGAAATGACGTAAGCGTCCGGGTCGCCGATTTTTCGGGAAAATGCGCAGAAGCGGCAGCCGCTCGTGCAGATGTTCGTGTAGTTAATGTTGCGATCGACGTTATAGGTGCGAAACGGTTCCGTGTGCAGCCGGCGCGTAACCGTGTCGGCTGCGCGGCCGAGCGACGCGAGATCGTGCGACTGCAAGAGCGCAAGCCCCTCGTCGGCGTTCAATCGGTTGCCGGAAACCGCTTTTTCAAGTATTTCGCTGAACATCGCTCTGATAGAAATTCAGTTTCACGTCGGCCGGGGCGAGGCCGTTGCGGCCGGCTAGTTCGTAAAAACGCTCGAGACCGCGACGTTGCCGGGGCCCGAGGCGATACACCAAATGGTCGCGCAGGTAAGAAAGGCAATCGTCGGCGGGAATGCCGATGACGGGGGCCTCGCGACGGGCGATTTCCTCGAGCCGCATCAGCCCGGCGTCGCGGGCGGCGGCCAACGTGCGCTCGACGCCGCGCAAATCAACTCCCGGCCGAGCCACCCAAAGCGCAAATACAAACGGCAAGCCCGTCCATTGCGACCATTCTTCACCCAAGTCCCAAACGAACTCGAATACGCCGGGCGCCGGCGTCATGCCGCGATCGCCGATCAGAAGCACGGCGTCGGCCAGCGTTTTATTCAAGGTGGCGCCGAGCGGAAGCGGCTGGAACTTCGGCGTCACGCCGAACCGCTCTTTCAGCAGGATTGTCGCGAGCGCAACGCTGGTACGCGAGCCTTCGTCGAGCGCCAGCGTGCTGATGTCTTCCACGGGAACTCGGCCGTAAAGTTTCACGCTCCGCACTCGGCCGTCGCAGGAAATGCAGGCGTCGGAAACGATCGAATAGCCGGGATTTCGCGCGTATTCGATCGAGGGGATCATCGCCACGTCGAGCCGGCCGGCCGCCAATGCTTCGGCCAATCGACTCGGATAATCGACCACAATCTCCAACTGCGGATCGAGTTCCTGGAGCGCGACCAACAGCGGCCGGGCGTTGAGGTACGACACCGCCCCCACGCGAATTTTTGGGAGCCCCTCGGATTCCGAACTCGTTTGCATTATCAGCGATCCCTAACAGACATTTTATCGGCGAACACCTCATTATACGAGGCAATTCAATGTCGCGTCAGGTGGGGTGAGCTTATCCGAGAAAAAACGCGGCCGCGGAACATTTTTGCAAAAACGCGGAAAAAACGACCCACCGCAAAAAAGTGCATCATCAACCCCTACGATCGCTATAATCGGATCATGCCGGCTTTCCGCTTGGATTGCAGCAAATGGTTGTAAAAAAGCTAGACTTGAAGCAACCTCCGTGCCGTGGCAGCACCCAGCCGCGATAACCCCCATGCCGTTCAATTCCGCAGAAACCATGTCGCCCGCTCCCGTTGCCGACGCCGCGTTGGCCACCGCGATGGAATATATTGCTCAATTGACCGCGTCGAACAATGGGCGAGCCGCGGCGCAGGCGTCAGTCCAAAAGCCGGGCCGCTTTACGCCGGCCGAACCGGCTTCGTTCCAGGAGGCCGGGCTGACCGACAGCGGAGTCGAGTCGCTGATTCTCAAATTTCTCTTGGCACGCGGCGACGCGGTCGGCCGCGCCATCGCCGAGCAGGTGAAATTGCCGTTCGGACCCATCGACCAGTTGCTCCGCGAGCTGAAATACAGCCAGTTGATTGTGCATCGCGGCTCGGCATCGATGAACGATTTCGTTTATCAACTCACCGATTTAGGCCGCGAGCGGGCGCGGCGTCATTCGCAACACTGCACCTATTTCGGCGCGGCGCCGGTTGCGCTGAAAGATTACATCGCCAGCGTTCAGGCCCAATCGTTGGTCAGGCAGCATCCCACGCCCGACGATTTGAACCGCGCGTTCGACGGACTGTTGCTCAATCGCAAAATGCTCGACAAACTCGGGCCGGCGATCAATTCGGGCCGAGGGCTTTTTCTATTCGGCCCGCCGGGCAACGGCAAAAGCAGCATCGCCGAGCGAATTACCGCCGCCTTCGGACATGAAATTTGGATTCCACGCGCCATCAATATCGACGGCGAAATCCTCCGCGTTTTCGACCCGCTCAATCACGTGGAAGCGCCGCTGGAACAAAACGCCGGCCTGCTCGACCAGCGGAAAATCGACAAGCGGTGGATTCGCATTCGCCGGCCGACGATCGTCGCCGGCGGCGAGTTGACCATGTCGCAGCTCGACGTGGTGACGAATTCGGCCACGGGCATCAGCGAGGCGCCGTTGCAAATGAAGAGCAATTGCGGCACGTTGGTCATCGACGACTTCGGCCGCCAGCGAATGAGCATCGATGAATTGTTGAATCGCTGGATCGTGCCGCTGGAAAAACGTTGCGATTTTCTCAATATGGCCAACGGGAAGAAGGTCGAGGTGCCGTTCGATCAGCTCGTGGTGTTTTCGACGAACCTCGAGCCGCGCGAGTTGGTCGATGAGGCGTTTTTGCGGCG
>CAZWNM010000252.1:0-4759 GCA_964635765.1 uncultured Planctomycetaceae bacterium
GCCGCGAGCCTCATGGACGCCGCCCTTTATGTGCGACGCCGCACGGGTTTGAAGCCCTGGATCATGGGCGGGGCCATGATCGTCACCGTAGGTTTTTACGCATGGCTTATCCACCCATTCGGCGCCATGGGCGCGGCGTACGCCGCGTTGGGCGGCTGCATCTTTCTCGCGGCAGCGACTTGGGCCGTCTCGCAGCGCGTGTTTCTCGTCCGCTATGAGTACGGTCGCCTGTTCGCAATGCTGGCCACCGCCATCGCCCTGGTGCTATTGACGGCGGAACATCTCGGTGTTGGCGGCATCAATATACCAATCAAGTTGGCCGTTTGGGCCGTATGGCCCGCTGTGCTCTGGGGCGCCGGACTGATCAGCAAGGACGAAAAAGCGATCATCGTGACCGGTGTCCGGCGTGCGTGCCAACGGTGTTATCGTCCGTTCGTCTCTCCTTCCAATAAAGCGGATTCGTCGCTGACAGAGCCTACCGAACTGCGTTAGCCGACAGTCGCCATGAAACAGCAAGAGCCTCTCGTCCGGTCCATCCACGGCAAAATGAGAGCGACCGTTCTTGTCATCGGCATGTTTGCCCTCACAGTCGATTGTCACGCGCAGGTAAAGCCGGCGCCGGATCAACCGCCATCGCAGCGGCATGATCTTGCCTACGTGCCTTATGACGGCGCCGGGCGGTATGCCATGGGCCGCGACGATGGCCGCCGGGCGATTCAAGGATTGACAGAGTTGGCCGGGCGGTACGGGGTCAAGCCATACCGCGCACTCCTCTCGATGCCTTTCGACGGAACATGGCAGACCGAACGGGTCGTCTTCCACGACGTGGATACGGCCGCAACGATCGTCCGCCTTACAAACGACCCGTGGGCCGATAGTCTTTCGTATTTCAAGGGGAATTGGAGCAGCGACGGGCAATACATTGTCTTCCGCCGTCAGCCGGGCATGTGGGAAGCATCGACCGCCACGCATGGCCCCATGGTGGTGAAGAGCGACGGCACTGGACTGCGCAATGTGTTCCGCAACTATCCCATGGTGCGAGACTGCGTCTGTTCGCCCACGGAGCCCGATCGTTGTTTTGCCATGGTAGCCGATAAGAAGCTCGTGGCCTTCGACCTAAGCACGGGAAAGGCACATCACGTGGTGCGCGATGCCCTCGGTGGTTGGCATCTCAAGATTTCGCCCGACGGCAAATACCTCATGGGTCGTTGCCTGGATCCCGGCCATCGCGTGCTGTGGATTGTCAGCAGCGACGGCCGGGAGTATCACGAAATCGCCGTCCCCGAATCCATTCACGATTCCTATCAATTCCATCCGTCGCAAAAGAAAATCATGTTCTGGTACGAGGACCGCTACCAAACGGAGGGATTTGTGCAATGCGATTTCGATGGGCGGGAGATGACGAAGGTGCCCATCCAGTTCGACTGGAACCACGGCGACGTCGGCCCCGACCGCGGCGTGCATACGGAAGGCTATATCACGCGAATCCAAGGGGACGACTGGCTCCCAAAAGAGCCGCTTTTTCATCAGTCGGGCGTGGAATACTATGATGACCCGGCCGACTATAACGGGTACTTGACCTGGATGCCTAAAAACCAGCCGTGGGCGTACGCGACGCGAATTCCAATGCGGCCGTACCTGTCGGAGATTCAGACCTTCCCAGTGGACCCAGCGCCTAGCGGCGCGGTAAACCGCTGCCGTATCTGCTACACCGGACTGAAGTCCGGGCGAACTTTGGACAACCCGGAGGCCAGTCCCGATGGAACCAAGGTGCTGTTCAACTCCAATATGCTCGATAGGGTGGACGTTTACTATGTGGTCGCCAGACTGCCTGAGCCGCCGCTGGCGTTGACGGCGTTGCGGACGGTCGACGGCGTGAAACTCGCATGGAGCGCGCCCGCTCACCACGCGGAAATCACAGGGTATCACGTGTACCGCAGTAAGCAGAGCGGCGTCGGTTATGGGCCGCTTACCCGAGAACCGTGCGCCTCGACGGAGTTCACCGATCGAAACGTTCCCGCCGGCGCCACGGCTTTCTACACCGTCTCCGCCGTCGAACATTCCGGGCTGGAGGGCGGCCTGAGCGAGGAGGCAGCCTTCGGAAACATAGGCGGAGCGAAGCGGCGGATCTTCGTCGAGGCCCAACAGGGACGATGCAATCCAAAAATGTGGATCGCCTTCCAAGAACAGGCTTCCAATCTGCACTATGTCTGGATGCGCGCGAGCGACGGCAAGGACGAATTGGTCTTGACGGTGAATCTGCCCGAGATGGACGGTCCCTGCTCACTATGGGCGCGCGTTCAAGGTCCGGCGGGCGCGGAATTCGTTGCGGCAACACAAGGGAAATCTCTGAAACTCACCGCGACGGCAACGTCACGCTGGACTTGGGTCAAGGCGGACGGCACGTTCGAGCTTCGTCCAGGCAAAAACGAGGTCACGGTGTCGAGCCGCCTTTATGGCAGCGCATTGGATTGTCTGGCAATCAGCAACGATCCAAGGTTCATCCCCGAGACATCGCCTCGGATCAGATGGCCGAAACCAGCCGTGGTTCAGGCGATGAAAGCCGAGACGACATCGCCGTATGCCGTCCAATTGAAATGGCCAAGTGCTGACAACCCCGCGTTCCACCACTACAATCTGTACTGCGGCCATGAACCCGATTTCCCCAGCGATCAAAGCACGGTAGTCGCCTCACCCGATCAGAACGCGTATTGTGATTGGGGACTGAAACCTGGACAAACGATATACTATCGCCTGACCGCCGTCGATCGCGCTGGAAATGAATCGACGTCCTCCACGCCGGTCAAAGTCGTGCTCCCCAAACTGGATCGCGTGCTGTTGGAGCGTGCGCCAAGCGATCGCGTCGGCTTCGAGGTGCCCCGAACCGACCTGTACGCCCTTTGGCTGAAAATCAAGAACGGCGGGAGCGGCGGACAGTACATCAATGTGAAGGTCGACAACGAGCCGGCCGTCACATGGACTTGCGCGTTCGATGGACTGAGCGACGAGTCCTGGTTCACCTACGATCAATGGGGCCGTTTCCCTTTGAAAGCCGGCAGGCACGTCGTCGCCGTCGAGAATAAGACAAAGAACACGATTGAGAGCATCCTTCTAACCAACGACCTCTCCTTCAGACCGGAAGGACACGTCAATATCCTGAGCGGATGGTGAGGGCCTGATAACGCGGCCGCCTCGCATGACGGGGAACGAATCATGAAAAAGAAGCAAGTCCAGATTGACGCACGTCAGAATTCGATTGCTGTTCCGCCGGATGACGAGGGAAACATCTGCCCCCGCGAGCGAGACGGCAACGCGGCAGGCGTGCGGGCCGACGCAGGGCTGGCTAAGCGGTGCCTTTCCGGCGAAGTCCTCGCGTGGGAGCAATTCTATGCGCAATGCCATGAACCGCTGCTGACGTCGGTCCGGGTCATGCTCGGGCCGCAAAGCGCCGACGCAAATCTGGTCGATGAGATTGCCGCGCGGGTTTGGTACGCTCTGGTCGCCGCCGACGGCGCGTTGCTGGCGCGGTACAAGCCCGACCGGGGCGCCAGACTGATCACCTTCATGCGCGCGCTGGCAAAGGATGAAATGGTACGCTACTTTCGCGCAGAAATCCGTCGCCGGAAACGCGAACTTGCGTCCCAGCGCGAGCGGCCTGAGCAGCAAGACGAGGACGCCGGACAGTTACTCCGCTCCATGACCGAGTTTTTCAGTACGCTTACTTCTCACGAGAGAGTATTTTGTGGCGACTACCTCTTGACCGAGCCATCTACCGACGTCGAACAGAAATACTCCAAAGCAAATATCTGGCAGCTTAGCCGCCGCATCCGTTGCAAGCTGCTCCATTTTCTGGACCCCGGGTCGTGACGTTCCACCCCGCATCGTCACATCGCGCCATGATGTCGCACAAACGCCAATGACGACAATTCGGCCGGTGACGGCGGCAGCGTCGTAGCGTCTGTGGAGTTACAGTGGCACGTGGACCATGCACAACTTTCGTGTATCCGATTCCGGCGTCAAGGCAACAATCACAGGAGTTTCAAGAAATGAATCTAACGATTGGTCAGTTCATCGTCTGGTTGATTGTGGGCGGCTTGGCGGGCAATCTGGCTGGGCGGCTGGTAACCCTCAGCAGGGAGGGCTTGGGATGGTGGTCCAATCTGGGCGTCGGGATGGTCGGGGCCTTGATCGGCGGTCTACTCTTCCGAATCTTTCATATCAACATGGGACTCGGCGATCTCAAAGTCACCTTCGAGGACTTGATTGCGGCGTTCCTTGGTTCGCTTTTGTTTATTGTCGCGTGGCGGCTGATCGCCAAGTTCAGACGCAAAAAGCCCGAGTAGATCGCCCTATTCGTCAAGTAGTTGCCGAAACTCGATTCCCGAGGCATCGTGACTGCGCCGTCACGGCCTCTCCGAGGTTTCACGCACCCAGAGCCGCTGTCTATCGGGATAGAAATGCCCTCGGCTCTCTGGAATCGATGGCAGACCATCCTTCCTCAATCGCCAACCGGCTTTGGCGCCAGCGGTTTCCTGAACAGAAGGGCGTCGAGTGAGAAGCGTCCCGGTCCCAAAACAAGGAATAGAACCGCACAGACAAGATAGACGGCGGCCAGTTCATAGGATTGGCCGCCCGTCTTGCTCACAAAGGGGTCCCCGTGCGGCAAGTGAACCATGCCAAGCGCCACGATCATGTTCGTTGCAATTCCCAGTGAGGCAAGTCGGGTTAGCAGCCCAACGACCAAAGCCATGCCCCCGCA